>CAJWZU010000025.1 GCA_913050115.1 uncultured Cellvibrionales bacterium | reverse complement strand
TGTTGGTGGCTCTGTCGGAGACACCGGCGTTGGTGGCAGCTTCGACGGTGAATATCAAAATCATGAACTTAAATTTGGACTCGAGGGCGCTATTGGTATTGATATTTGTGGTGTTAACGTTGGTTTTAGTGCTGAAATCAATACCAAGCCTTATGAGCATGCTGTGTTAGCCGTTAGCCATTGGCTAACTGGTGCTGGTCATGATGTGGGGCATGAGTTAAGTAAATTAGAGCATGCAGCAACAAGTTTCGGGCACGATGTGGGGCATGCAGCAACAAGTGTCGGACACGATGTCGGGCATGCAGCAACGAGTGTCGTGAACGATGTAGGTGATGGAGCAAAGGCTGTGGGGCATGCAGCAACGAGTGTTGTGAACGATGTAGGTGATGGAGCAAAGGCTGTGGGGCATGCAGCAACGAGTGTCGTGAACGATGTAGGTGATGGAGTAAAGGATGTTGCCGATGACACAAAGCACGTAGCCTCTAGTGCAGTTCATACTATTTCACATACTTTAAGCAACTGGTTTTAATCGATCACAACGATGTATTATTAGGAACTATTATGGACAATATTGATCAAGAAAAATTGCATGCCACTATTTCAGACTTGAGGCTTAAACTTAATCAAGCCGTAGGGCCTATAGTCGCAGAATTGGGCTACGATATTGAAAAAACGCAACAAATGATGAATATAGTGCAACCAAGCTTTATTCAAGCTTGGTTTAATGGAGTAGAGCCTGACCAAGCGCTAGCTGAAGCGATACGAAAAGGTGATTTTTTACTGTCGTGTAAAATGCTCGAGGAGGACTTAGCTGCTGGTGCAACACCAGAGCAAGCGTTCAATAAAATAAAGCTTATTAAATTACGGGCTGGTTCTGACCCAGGGCAAGCAGCATTAGCAGAAGTAGCATTTCTTCAGCAATTATCCTCGGGCCAAACAGCTACTGAGTCGCTGCAAGCCGCTTTTTCTGCAGCTCACTAATCGGCATAAATAGTAACAATGAGCAGCATTAATCAGGGCGAAAATTGTATTATGGGCGGTATTTCGATGATTCTTTAACGGCTTATTACCGACCATATATTTTCAAGATAAATATTATGAATTTTTAATATTAAGGTATTTGGTGCGAAATTGGTCGTTATTTTTTGTGACTATTACACAGCAGCATCAACCACTAAGTCATTATTAAATACAATTATGTGAGGCTGGATAAGCACAGAATCAGTAATTCGATAAAGGTTTTTGATGCCAAGTTTGTGGGGCAAATCTATAGCTATGAACGAGCTACAATTTCTATTTAATTTCTTCACCTCTTATAAGGTAATTCATATCTAGGACTAAGACTGATGCGAAGTCTTCAGCACCATGTTTACAACTCTTGTAAATGAAAGAACTCGTCGAGAATATAAAATACTTATGCGGAGCCAAAGAGAGGGCGTATTAAAGGCCTATATCTATCGAAGGTTTAACTCAAATGGCAATACGTTGATTAAGCCGTTGGGCTAATTTGACAGCGTTGTAACTTGTAGTTTAACAAAGAGATAAAAAACTGCTATATCAATGTTTTAATGAATATAGCAGCGGTTTGATGGTGTTATTTATTTGTCTATCTGATGTAGGTGAGGTACAGCTTTAACCTGCAAAGTGTCACCACTAAAGTTTAACGCCTTAACATCAAAGATTTGTCCTTTTGGTGAGATGGCTTTGATTGCCCAGTTAGAGCCGTCTGTATCTATGATTTTAATACCTAGGGTATTGCTCTTGCCAATAACCGCTTTTACTGGGTAGCGCTTACCTGAATTATCGATCGCTTTAATATCTAAGCGCTGGCCATCGTCAGTAATTGCCTTAATACCGTGTAATATGTCGCTTTTTTCATTGACAGCTTGCACCGAGTGCATAATGTTGCCTTTGACATCTAACACTTTAACATCAAGAATATGACTTTGATCGTCATATATGGCTTTTATGTCATGCAACTCTCCCTTGGGTCCGATTGCTTTAATAGCAAGCAAGTCATTACCTTCAGGGTGGATTCCCTTAATATGCCATACAGTATTATCGGCTAATAGTTGACCTGAGAGAGAGAGAAGAACAGTTGCACTGAGCAGTTTAATAAAAGCTTTCATGGTAGTTAAATCCTTTTGATCAAATTTTAAGATAGTTGCAGGCGCAATCTAGGTTTGCGGCTGCTCGATATACTCTCCTCATTCTTTGTCTTTGTAAATACGTAAATGATAATTGAGGTGAGCTATAAAGTAGCCGTCAATTCTGAGAGATGGCCTTTTGGCTATTGAGGAGTACAGCTAAATTTTGAGACTATTATATCCGCAACAAGAAAATTCCAAAATCGAACGGCTCTTGAATTTGAGAACTAGCTTATTCAACTCCAATAATAGTTTAAATAAGCTAGAAAATTGATAATCAAAAAATGATTCTGTCCTTGTAGGATAGATTGTTTTGCAAGAAGCCGTCTTTACCGGCTATATGTAATGACACAAGCTAGCGAGTGGTATCTAAATACACCCGTTGATCAGTACGAAGCTGTTCAACTTGGTTGACAATCTGCTCCGGCGTTAATATATCGTCTTGAACAAACAGCATCCAATCGACATTTTGATCATAAGCGCGAGGAATGGATGAGTCGAGCAAGCCCTCATTAATAAACCACAGATTAAAGTTAATTGACATCGGAGTTTCAGGATAATATTTATCGCCTTGAACCGCCTGTAATTCTCCATCCAAGCAGTAGTGCATATCCGAACCATTGACCTGTACCACCAATAGTTTCCAATCTATCTGGTCGTTATTCAGGTCGCCAACTTGTACCTGCCACACCGAGAAACGTGGAAATTCTAAAACATTGACTACGCTGTCTTTCGCGCCATTGGCATCGCTTAGAATATTTTTTACGCGCCATCGGTGCCGCGACGCCAGAGTATATCGTCGTGGCCGTCAGCGTTAAAGCCACCTATTTGGGCCTACTAAACGCTGCAAGTTATGAACTGCACCTTAATTACCTTTGGCATCACTAATTGCGGCTTTAATCGCGCCAGTCATACTGTTGCGCTAGAGCATATCGACTGAGCCATCGCCATTGAAATCAGCGAACTGGGCTTTCCAATCACTCGACTTGTCATTGAGATTTTGACTGCGAGACATAGGGCTATAACTCTCATCATCGACATCTCTGTCTTTGTTGTAGCCATTACCTTTATGATAGGTTTGGTTATCTAAATAAAAATATTTAGCATCGAAGTTTTTTGACTGACAATATTTAATCATATCGATAGCTTCTTGAACTGCTTCGGCTTGTCTATTCCATTCGATACCAGAGCTTAAGTTAATTCCGAGCATTGGCTCTGTATCTGGGGCATTAGTCAGCGTTATGTACTCATCTAAGTCCATAAACAGGCAAGGGTCTTGGTCGGAAGCAGGATTATAACCAGGATTCGATTTATCAACCCAGCCAGCCTCGGTCAGATCGTTTCAGTGTTACATGGTGACAAACCACCGTGGAGTATCTCCGGAGAGCCATCTATTTCAGGCAATAGCTATACATCACCCGTCTACTTGACTGAGACGTTCGTAGTAAAGCAGCGTTGAACCCGCTAAGAACTGTTGCAATAACCGAGAAATAGTTGCCCAGGGTATACTTATAAGCGGCCTACTGAGTGCATCAACCATAATACTTGGGCTCAATAGTCAGCATTATTTGATAGCGATAATATTGGGATTGAGCTGGTTCGTTATAAGCGGGGTGAGCCTTAGAAAAAGTACCCACCCTCAATGAACGTGGTTTGATCTAGCGATTGTGCTCTTTCATCACTGCAGACTTCTGTCGATTCCAGTCCCTCTCTTTTTCTTGGTTCCGCTTATCGTGATCAGCCTTACCCTTAGCTAGGCCGATGGCGGCTTTCACCATGTGCCCTTTCCAGTAAAGCGCCGTGCAAACTACCGTGTAGCCTTTTTGATCGGTGCCCTGCTGCATTTTGCTAATTTCTTTGCGGTTCAGCAGCATCTTGCGATTGCGGGTGGGTTCGGTAACAAAGTGAGTGCTGGCGGTATTCAATGGTTGAATTTGCAGCCCCATTAAGAAGGCCTCGCCATTTTGGAAATAGACATAGCTGTCGGTTAGCTGACACATGCCCTTGCGCAGGCTTTTTACTTCCCAGCCGAGCAGCACCAAGCCTGCCTCAAATTTTTCTTCGATGTGGTAGTCGAAGCGCGCTTTTTTGTTCTGCGCGATCGTGTTGTCTGATACTTTATGTTTTTTCTTAGCCATAAGGTAAATTATATAGAGTCGGCGACGGCATGAATACGACGCGCTTGGTCAAAATACAGGTAAAATATGCGTTTATTTCTTCAGTTGTATAGTTTTTAGCCATGTCTGATATTTCTAGCCCATCACTCCCTAACTTGTCCTTAACAGAAAGCTACCTTCAGCGATTCAGTGGTATCGGTCGTTTGTACGGTATGAACGAATTGCCTAAGTTAGCCAAAGCGCATTTTGTCGTGGTCGGTATAGGCGGGGTCGGAACCTGGGTTGCTGAGGCTTTTGCCCGCTCGGGTATCGGTGAAATTACCCTAATCGATATGGATGATATCTGTATTACCAACAGCAACCGACAGCTACATACGCTGGCCTCGACCATTGGTCAGTCTAAAGTTGCGGTTATTGCTGAGCGTTTGCGTGGTATTAACCCTGAAATTATCGTGCATGAGGTAGAGGACTTTGTTGAGCGCGAAACTGTGGCTGAGCAGATTCCCGCCTCAGCCGATTTAGTGGTCGACGCGATTGATGTAGTCAATGTAAAGGCGGCGATTATTGCGCACTGTAAATATCGCAAAAAACTGGTGCTAACGGTGGGTTCGGCTGGTGGCAAGCGCGACCCACGTCAGGTCACAACTCGCGACTTGAGCAAAACGACGGTAGATCCGCTGCTGGCTAAAACCCGCAATTTTTTGCGACGTTTCTATAATTTTAGTCGCAATGCTAAGAGTAACTTTACTGTCGAGGCAACGTTTTCGACTGAGCAAATGGCTTACCCAGATGCTGATGGAGGGATATGTTCGACGAAAGAGGGCATGGAAGACGGCGTTAAGCTGGATTGCTCAGGTGGTTTTGGTTCGTCAACTATGATTACTGGCACCTTTGGTTTTGTGGTGGCGGCGCGGTCTATAGATAAGTATTTAGAGAAATTACGACGAGAGAGTATAGCCAGGGCTAATACTGATCTAACTGGCTAGGTTGTCGGGGCGAGGTAGTATTTCTCTGATCAGCGCTGTCACGGTGGCTGCGCTTTTGCATAGTTGTTAGCGCGGCATACCACTATTAAGGATGGTAGATGTACTCAAGGGCGTAAGTGCAGGCTACACAAGACGCGTGTCTAGTGTTGATCAAGCGCCAGTGACAGTGCTCGATTGGCTAGGGCTAAAAATCCATTGCTGCGCGATGGGCTCAAGTGATTTTTTAAATCCAGCTCTATCAATAGCGCATTAATATTTAGCTGCTCTAATTCAGCTGATGTTTTATGTTGAATCTTTATGAACAAAAGTGCCGCTAAGCCGCGAATGATTTTTGAGTCAGCGTCGAGAGCAAATTCATGCAGCCCTTCTGTCGTTCGGTGAGTAAGCCAAGCGGCGGTATCGCAACCGCGCACGCGGTAGTCGTCGCGACGTAATTCAGGCTTGGCGGTTAACAGCTTACCCCAGACAACTATCTGTTTGTAGCGTGCCTGCCAGCCCTGCAGTTGTTGCAGCGTATTTAGGTCGATCTGGCCTATGTCATCGCAAAAATTACTGTCGTTCATGATGTTTTTATATTGAAGAGTCGGCGGCTATTGTCTGTGGTCTGGCGAATAACGTCATCTAATGATTCCGTCTGGCCACTATTTAAGCGAAGCTTATACAAACATTGGGCAATATCCAGCAGCTTTAAAGGGCTGTTACGCTGCCCCTGATTTCCGTGTAGCGGCATATCAGGGGCATCGGTTTCAAGCAGTAGCGATTCTAGAGGCAGATGTGCCGCAGCCGCGCGAGTTTTAGCCGCCCGTGGATAGGTGATACTGCCGCCTATACCGAGTTTAAAGCCGAGCTTGATGTAGCTTTGGGCCAACTCTAGAGACCCGCTAAAAGCGTGAATGACACCGCCGCTGACAGGGCGATACTTTTTCAGCCGTTGCTGAACATTATTATGAGCACGATGGGCGTGGATAATTAGCGGCATAGCGCGCTCGCAAGCCAGGGCTAGGTGTTGGTCAAATATGGGCGTTTGCTCTGACAGCGGCGTGGCAATACTGGCGTCCAAACCACACTCGCCAATGGCAACGCATTTAGGGTGATCTAAGTAGTGAGTAATATTCTCCCGCCAGTGGCTGCCGCTGTTAATAAACCAGGGGTGAATGCCTGCAGCAAAGTAGACTCCAGAGTATTCAGCGCACATAGCTTGGGCTCTGGGCCACTGTTCAGCTTCTGTGCCTGGAATAATGAGCTGTGTTAGGCCCATTTTTTGGCATTGGGGCCAGAGAACGTGGCGATCAATATCGAAGTGCGAAAAGTCAAAATGACAGTGGCTGTCGAGCAGTTCGGACACATGTGGCAAAGTGTGGCTCGCTTATGATGAGGATTACTGAGTTATCTTATTAGGTTAAAGATACAATACCGCTTAAAGTATTTCTCTATAATATATTTTAACCACATAAATAATAACTAAGGTGACGTTATGGACCAGATGACGGCAGGATCAAGGCGGCAGATGCACGGCATCTGGTCGGGGCGCTGGACCTTTATTCTGGCCGCTACTGGCTCAGCCGTGGGTTTGGGCAATATTTGGAAGTTCCCCTACATCGCCGGTGAAAATGGTGGCGGCGCGTTTGTGTTGGTGTATTTGCTCTGCATTGCGGTAATCGGAGTGCCGGTCATGATAGCCGAAGTGCTACTGGGTCGCCGCGCTCGTAAAAGTCCAATTTATGCGATGAGTGATCTGGCGCGGGAGGCTAAAGCTAGCCGCCTCTGGGGCTTGATCGGCTGGGGAGGCGCTTTAGCAGGATTTTTGATCCTTACTTTTTACAGCGTGATTGCCGGTTGGGCACTAGCCTATATTGGCAAGATGTGGCAGGGGGAGTTTGTGCACGCCGCTCCCGAAACCGTGAGTAATATATTTAATACTTTACTGGCCGATAAGGTTGCGCTAATTCAATGGCACTCGGTGTTTATGCTGATGACTGTCGGCGTTGTTGCAGCGGGTGTCACTAAGGGCCTGGGGGTGGCGGTTCGTATTTTGATGCCGCTGTTATTTGCGCTACTGCTGGTGCTGCTTTGGTACAGTTCACAGTACGGTGATTTTGCCCGCGGTTTTCACTTTCTATTCAATTTTGATTTTTCCAAACTCACTTGGAACAGTGTGCTCATTGCACTGGGTCATGCTTTTTTTACTTTGAGTCTGGGTATGGGTGCCATCATGGCTTATGGCGCCTATATGCCGAGCCGAGCCGACATCAGTAAAACGGTTATTACCGTAGCCTTTCTCGATACGTTGGTGGCGCTGGTAGCGGGTATGGCTATTTTCCCTATTGTTTTTGCCGCAAGTATCGAGCCGAGCGCCGGCCCTGGTTTGTTGTTTGTCAGCTTGCCGGTCGCCTTTGGTAATATGGACGGCGGTCTAATGTTCGGCTGTGTGTTTTTTGTGTTAGTCAGTATCGCGGCTTGGAGCTCGTCTATTTCACTGGTAGAGCCCGTAGTGGCCTGGATGGTGGAGTCGGGACGCTTTAATCGTGTCGGCGCTATTTCGCTGGTGGGTGTAGGTGCCTGGATTATGGGGCTGGGAACAGTGCTGTCGTTTAATGACTGGAGCAATTTTAAGCCGTTTTTTGGTATGACATTTTTTGATTTTCTCGATTTTCTGACAGCCAACATCATGTTGCCACTTGGCGGGTTGCTTATCGCTGTTTTTGTGGGTTGGAAAATGGCGCGCGCCGACGCCCATAAAGAGATTGCCGAGACCAGTGATTTGCAGTTTGATATATGGCTGCTCATGGTACGCTGGATTTCGCCGCTGGCCGTGGCCGCTGTGTTTGTATTTTTGTTATGGGACAAACTCTTGTCTGGCTGGTGGCAGCTGTTGCTGGCAGCGATTTTGGGTTAGTTTTTTAATAGGCTATTTAAAGGTTTTGGGCTGTTAAATAACTACCAAGGTAAAACAGATGAGCTTTACTTTGGTCACAAAATCAAAGACCAAGCTATGTTTGCCCTTTTGCTTTCTATAATCGTCGATACGTCCTATTTCGGCCACAGGCTGCCGAAATTTCAAGGATTTTAATAGTCTGTTAAGGTTTAATTTGTGACTGAGATTTGTAAAACTGCGCTTATTGGTTATTCATCCCAGCAGATGTTCGATTTAATCAACGATATTGAGGCTTACCCCGAGTATATGACGGGGTGTTTTGGTGCAAAAATACTGCGTCGAGAAGGCAATGAAATTGTTGCGCGGCTGGAACTGGGTAAACGCGGTGTTAGTCAGCAGTTTGTGACCCGCAACCGTTTAGCACCGCCGGAGCTGATGACTATGGAATTGGTGGAAGGGCCGTTTAAATCTTTTGTCGGAGCCTGGCGTTTCGAGGCTTTGAACGATGAAGCCTGTAAAATCACTCTAATGATTCAGTTTGAATTCAAAAATATAGTGATGGCGTTAGCGGCAGGTCCGTTATTCGAAAAATCTGCCAATCAGCAAGTTGATGCGCTCTGTGCAAGGGCTGAAGCCATCTATGGTTAAGCATTTATACGTGTCTTTCAACGCTAAGATGCTGAGCTTTTAGGAGACTGTTAAAATCGTCGCAAATATAATGATAGAGAATGCCCAATGTCAGATATTGAATTGATCACTGTAGAAGTCGCTTTTGCACTGCCGAATAAACAAAAGATTATCGAGCTGTTAGTCGAACCCGGTACAACCGCGCTGCAAGCCGTCGAACGCTCTAACATAGTCGAGGTATTCCCCGAAATAGATATAGCCACTGCCAAGATGGGGTTGTTTGGACAGGCACTGGGAACAAAAGGTACCAAGAAGGCACCTGAGTATATATTACAGCCGGGTGACAGAATCGAAATCTACAGGCCGCTGACGTCGGATCCTAAAGAGGTGCGTAGAAAACGCGCTGAGAAAGCTAAGGCGGCGGAAAAAAAAGCCGCAGAGTAATTTTTTGCAATGTAAATAAAAAGCCCGTATACCGGTTACGGTTTGCGGGCTTTTTATTAAATACATGTTTGCAGGCAGAATAGAGGTTATTCCTCTTGGTTTTGTTGCTCGCTCGCAGGCTTCTCAGCGCTAGGTGCCTCGACAACAGGTTCTTCAAGAGCAGGCTCCTCAATAACCGGCGGGCTCGGACGATAATCTCCGCTGAAATGGGTCATTTTTTCATCGGCAAAATAAATAGTGACACGCTCTTGAAATTTATCGCCATCGGCTTTGCGTTCGCCGTAGTAGTAGTCCCAGCGGTTGTTAGTAAAAGTGTCGTGTAATAGCGGTGGCCCCATTATAAAACGCACCTGACGCTTGCTCATGCCCGGTTTGAGCTGGTCAATCATCTCTTGATTGATGATATTACCTTGCTGAAGATCGTACTTGTGTACCCAAGGGAACTCGAAGCTGGAACAACCGGCAATTAAAAAGAATAGGGTCGCCAGTGTTGTTTGACGCGCCAACCGGGTAGCATTTTTCATAACGGGGGTTCCACAAGTTAAATCGAAGGGGGATAATACCCGAACTTTAATCATACTGAGAAGTCTTTGGGGTAATATATGGCCATTGAAAATCAAGAATTGCGCAAGGTCGGCCTTAAGGTCACTCTGCCCCGCGTTAAGATTTTACAGATTCTGGAGTCTTCTGAGCATCATCATATGAGTGCTGAAGACGTTTATAAAGCTTTAATGGAAGCCGGTGAAGATGTTGGCTTGGCCACAGTTTACCGTGTTTTGACCCAGTTTGAGAGTGCTGGTCTGGTGGTTCGCCATAACTTCGATGGGGGTCACTCGGTATTTGAGTTGGAGCGCGGTGAGCATCATGATCACATGGTGTGTATCGATACCGGCAAGGTGATCGAATTTCACAATGAAGAAATTGAAGAACTGCAGATTCAGATTGCTGCAGAGCACGGTTACGATATTACTGGTCACAGCTTAGTGCTTTATGTAAAGCCTAAGAGCTAAGTGATTCGTTGCTAGACAAAAAAGGGCCAGAGTCTTTCGATTCTGGCCCTTTTTTTTATCGGCAATATATATTGGCGACTATGCCGCTCGCTCTAAAACTTCCCTAGCGTGTGCCAGTGTCTGTTGAGTGATGTTCTCGCCGCCGAGCATGCGTGCTATTTCAGCCACTTTGTCATCGCCTTGAAGGGTTATCAGATTGGACTCTGCCTTGGTGTTGGTGGATGTTTTGGTGACTAGCAGATGGTTGTGTCCTTTACTGGCGACCTGCGCTAAGTGAGTGACGCACAGCACCTGGCCGCCGCTTACGCCTAACTGTCGCAATAGTTGCCCAACAACATCGGCGGTGGCGCCGCCAATACCCACATCGACTTCGTCAAACACGAGTGTCGGCGTGGTGGAGGTTTGAGCGGTGACTACTTGAATGGCGAGACTGACTCTTGACAGTTCACCACCTGAAGCAACTTTGTGCAGAGCTGCCGGGGTTTGACCTGGATTGGTGCTAATGAGGAATTCGGTCTCCTCTAGACCATGCTGGTTTGGTTTGGCGCTAATATCGTTAAATGTAATATGCACTTGGGCATGGGGCATGGCGAGAATATCGAGTTGTTTTTTCACTGCCCCCTGCAGTTTCTTTGCTGCCTTATGACGCTTAGTTTTTAGCTTCTCGGCCTTGGCGACAAAACTTTGCTGTAATGCATTTGCCTGTTGCTCAAGTAGCAATAGCTTTTCATCACTGCCGCCGAGCTGTACTAGCTCCTGATTCAGTTGTTGACCAAAATCGCTTAGGTTCTCTGGGTTTATACGATGCTTGCGAGCTAGGTTGTATATGCTCGACAGGCGATCCTCTACCTCAATTAATCGTTGTGGGTTGGCCTGAAAGCTGTCGGCGTGACGATCCAGTTCTGAACTTGCCTCCTCTACTTGAATTTGTGCGCTAGTCAGCAATTGTTCAGCCTCAATTAAAGCACTGCTTTTATTCGACAGCTCGCGCAGTAGTTGAAGAGCCCGATTGAGGCCGTCGATGAGGCCGCCACTGCTATAGTTTTCGTCACTGGCGTCACCAGAACAGATAGCACTAACTTGCTGACCGCTAAATAACAGGGATTCAGCATTGGCCAGTTGTTTTTGTTCCTGTTCTAGTTGTTCTAGCTCATTGGCTTGTAATTCTAGTAGATTCAGTTCTTGCGCTTGGTAACTGAGCAGTTGATAGCGGGCATTGCTGTCGTCAAAGTTGTCGCGCAATTCGATATATTGATTTTGGCATGCCTGCCAGTCGCGAAAGTGCTGCTTTACCGCTTGCGCCAGAGGCTGCAGGCTGGCGAAGTCGTCAAGTAGTTTGCGGTGGGTGTCTTTTTTTAGTAGCGACTGGTGCTCGTGTTGACTGTGAATGTCGATTAGCATCTCACCCAGCTCTCGCAGCTGCGCCAGAGTGGCCGACTGGCCGTTGATGTAGCCGCGAGAGCGACCCTCACTAGTGACTACGCGGCGCAGTATGCACTCGGCTTGATTGCCTGAGCCGTTTTTAAATTGTTCTGAGGCGAACTCTTGCGTGGCAAAGTCCTGTTCGGCCAGCCACTTCTGGGCGCTGACAATTGCGCGGACATCAAAACTGGCGGCCACATCCAGACGCGGGCAGCCGTTGCGGACTCGGTTACCGTCGGCTCGATCGCCTAAGGTTAGCCCCAGTGCATCTAGTAGTATCGACTTGCCAGCCCCAGTTTCTCCGGTGATGGCGGTCATGCCGGCGTCTATATCTAAGTCCAGTCGCTCGACTAGAGTGAAGTTTTGCACGCTCAGATGGGTCAACATGGCCTAGCCTCGATTATTGTTTATTAACTACTGTCCAAATATACTCTGGTTTTATATACAGTAAAAGTCAATTTTTGATTGTTTTAGCCTGATATTGACAATTCAAGCTTGAAACCTTTACCGCCGACCCCATATTGTTTTCATCAAATTTAGAGGCGCAAGCCTCAATGGTAATAACACGGGAGGCCACAGTGGCAGATGAACAGGTAAACGAAGAGATTCTAGAGGGTGCTGAAACAGCCGCCCAGGCCAGCGAAGATGTGGTCGGCGATGAGGTTGCACCGACTGAGTTAGTTTCCCAAATCGAGGCTTTAACGGCCGCTCTGGCCTTGGCTAAAGAGCAAACTCTGCGCGCCCAAGCCGAGGAACAGAATGCTCGTCGTCGCGCCCAGCAGGACGTCGAGAAGGCGCACAAATTTGGTCTGGAGAAGTTTGTCGGCGATTTGCTACCGGTAGCAGACAATCTCGACCGCGCTCTGGCTGCTATCGATACTGATGATGTTGCGTTTAAGTCCGTGGCCGAGGGCTTGGAACTTACTCGCAAAGCTTTTAGTGACATCTTGGCCAAGCATCAGGTAATCGAGGTCAATCCAGCCGGCGAGCCCTTTGACCCGCAGTTACACCAAGCGATGACGATGGTTGAAAGCCCGGATGTAGAACCCAACAGCGTTATTGATGTATTTCAGAAGGGCTATACGCTGCATGGACGGTTGGTTCGTCCGGCAATGGTGGTTGTCGCTAAATAGCGGCAGCTAGCGAAATTTTTCGCCGTCTGGGTTGAATGCTTTTTAATCAACCCCATATATGTTCCATGCGCTCATTAAGAGCCGTTAAACAAAAATTCAGCTGCCGAGCACCGCTCTCGTAAGCGTTATAAACAGATAGAGGTTTTAAACCATGGGTAAGATCATTGGTATTGATTTGGGCACCACTAATTCTTGTGTGTCTGTACTGGAAGGTAACAAAGCTAAGGTCATCGAGAACTCCGAAGGCGATCGCACCACACCGTCTATCGTTGCCTTTACAGATGACGAAATTCTGGTTGGTCAGAGCGCTAAGCGCCAGGCCGTTACGAATCCTACCAATACCCTGTTTGCGGTTAAGCGTTTGATCGGCCGTAAATTTAAAGATGATGTTGTTCAAAAAGACATCTCTATGGTTCCTTACACTATTGTAGCGGCCGATAACGGCGATGCTTGGGTTGAAGCCAAGGGCGACCAGAAGGCTCCACCGCAGATAGCGGCTGAAGTCCTGAAGAAAATGAAGAAAACTGCTGAAGATTACCTCGGCGAATCAGTTACTGAAGCGGTTATTACTGTTCCTGCTTACTTCAACGATTCCCAGCGTCAGGCGACCAAAGACGCCGGTAAAATTGCGGGCTTGGATGTTAAGCGCATTATTAACGAGCCAACCGCTGCGGCGCTGGCCTACGGCATGGACAAAGCCCGTGGCGATCGCACTATTGCGGTATACGACCTAGGCGGCGGTACTTTCGACATCTCTATTATTGAGATTGCCGATGTTGACGGCGAGCACCAGTTTGAAGTGCTGTCTACCAATGGCGACACTTTTCTCGGTGGCGAAGACTTCGACCTGCGCCTGATCGAGTTTTTGTCCGGTGAATTCAAGAAAGATAACGGCATCGACCTGCATAACGATCCCCTAGCGTTGCAGCGTCTTAAAGAAGCCGCCGAAAAAGCCAAGATTGAGTTGTCTTCTAGCCAGCAGACCGAAGTGAACTTGCCTTACATTACTGCCGATGCCACTGGTCCTAAGCACTTAGTGGTTAAGTTGACACGTGCCAAGCTTGAGTCTTTGGTGGAAGATTTAGTGACTCGCTCGCTAGAGCCAGTAAAGCAGGCGATTAAAGACGCAGACTTGTCTGTTGGTGAAATCGATGACGTGATTCTGGTGGGCGGTCAAACGCGTATGCCGCTGGTTCAGGCCAAGGTGACTGAACTGTTCGGCCAAGAGCCACGCAAAGATGTGAACCCAGACGAAGCCGTTGCTATGGGTGCCTCTATTCAGGGTGCTGTTCTTGCCGGTGATGTAACCGACGTGCTGCTGCTGGATGTGACCCCGCTAAGTCTCGGTATCGAGACTATGGGTGGCGTTGCCACGGCACTGATTGAGAAGAACACCACTATCCCGACTAAAAAGTCGCAGATATTCTCTACCGCGGAAGACAATCAAAACGCGGTAACTATTCATGTGGTCCAGGGCGAGCGCAAGCAGGCATCGCAAAATAAGTCACTGGGTCGTTTCGACTTGGCCGACATTCCAGCAGCGCAGCGCGGCACTCCCCAGATCGAAGTAACCTTCGACATCGACGCCAACGGTATTTTGAATGTAGGCGCCAAAGACAAGGCTACTGGTAAAGAGCAGTCTATCGTTATTAAGGCTTCTTCCGGCCTGTCTGATGAAGAGATTGAAGCCATGGTGCAGGACGCTGAAGCTAACGCTGAAGCCGATAAACACTTTGAAGAGCTAGTAGCGGCGCGCAACACCTTGGAAGGCTTGATTAATGCTACCAAGAAGACTCTGGAAGAGGCGGGCGATAAAGCCTCCGCCGATGACAAGTCTGCTATCGAAGCGGCTGTGACCGAAGCCGAAGAAGCGGCCAAGGGCGACGACAAAGCGGCTATGGATGCGGCGACGGCTAAGTTAACCGAGGTTTCTGGTCCTCTGGCGCAGAAAATGTACGAAGAGCAGCAAGCCGCTGAAGGCGCAGCCGAACAGCCTGCAGAAGAGTCTGCTGAGGCCGCTGAAGACGTGGTTGACGCGGAATTTGAAGAGGTTAAAGAAGACAAATAAACCCTGGGTTTATTTGTCTGCAAGGCGGTTCGCGTGTGCTATGCACGCCCCGCATGCCTACTTGTGTGTAGGTAACGCCTGACGGTTAACGCCGAACGCTTTTGTGCGTTTACCGTTCCTTGTCGGGCGTTTTGCATATTAAAAGTTATTAAATATCGCTTGGTGTTGATCCAAGCTTGCGAGCCAAAACCATGTCCAAGCCCGATTATTACAAGCTCCTTGGCGTCGAAAAAGACGTTAGCGGAAAAGATCTCAAAAAAGCCTATCGTCGCGTAGCGATGAAGCACCATCCAGATCGCAATCCAGACGACAAGGCCTCCGAAGAAAAGTTTAAGGAAGTTGCCGAGGCCTATGAGGTTCTCTCTGACGAGCAGAAGCGCGCAACTTACGACCAGTATGGTCATGCGGGCCTTGAAGGTGGCGCGGGTATGGGTGGTGGTCACGGTCATGGTGGCGGCGGTTTTGGCAGTTTCAGCGATATCTTCGGCGATGTTTTTGGCGAGCAATTTGGTGGCGGCGGCGGCCGTCGTGGTGGTCCTGCTCGTGGCGCCGACTTGCGCTACAACCTCGACCTAGATTTGGAAGAGGCTGTTAAAGGCGCTACGGTAAAAATTCGTGTGCCAAGCCTGACAACCTGTCAGCCCTGCTCTGGTTCTGGTGCCAAAAAAGGTACTCGGCCCAAGCAGTGCGCTACTTGTGGCGGTGTCGGTCAAGTGCGCATGCAACAGGGTTTTTTCTCTGTGCAGCAAGCCTGCCCCACCTGTCAGGGCAAGGGCTCTGTGATTGCTGACCCGTGCAACAGCTGTCACGGCCAAGGTCGGACCGAAGAAACGAAAAACCTGTCTGTTAAAGTTCCTGCGGGTGTTGATACTGGCGATCGTATTCGTCTCTCTGGCGAAGGTGAAGCGGGCGATTCTGGCGGCCCTAAGGGCGACTTGTATGTTCAGGTCAGCGTGCGCGAGCACGAAATCTTTCAGCGCGATGGCAAAAATTTGTATTGTGAGATTCCTATTGGTTTTGTTGAGGCCGCCCTCGGTGGCGACCTAGAAGTGCCGACACTGGATGGCCGCGTTAAGCTTAAAGTCCCGTCTGAGACACAAACCGGTAAGTTGTTTCGTCTACGTGGCAAGGGTGTTATCCCCGTGCGTGGCGGCAGTGTCGGCGATCTTTTGTGCCGCGTAGCGGTAGAGACGCCGGTTAACCTAACGAGCAAGCAGAAAGAATTGCTGACGGAGTTGCAGAGCACAATGAAGGGCGGTAAGAACTCCCCTAAACAAAGCTCTTGGTTTGACGGCATGAAGAACTTTTTCGCCTAAAAAGCGGTCTTTTTGTCCCCGAGCTTTGTCGGCTCTGTGCTTATGTTTAGGATCAATAGTATGCCGCGGTGACAGGGATGCCATGGAGCGGTCGGTTGGTCATGTACTAAATGTGCACTTCCGCCTTTCTTGGCGGTCGTGTGCTCGGTGCCTTCTCACTCATGAACAAAAATCTCGCTTTTCTATTCTGCTGATTTGGGGGGATTGAGACATAAAAAAACCGGCCAATGGCCGGTTTTTTTATGTCATGTTGCTGTGGCCCAAAATGTATACCTGTCTTCATACTGTCTTATGGCGGCGGGCTGGTCGCTCTTTAGATTCATTTGTCGTCTGCTCTCGTTTCCTGCGCCAGCTCACATCTCTATAAATATCTTTGGTATATATTAGAAATATTATTTTCAGTCGGATTTTTATTGAGTGTCACAAGGATCAGCCATTGATACAGGTCAGCTCTTGCAGTTTTGGCGCTCGGTTGCCGAAGTTGCCAGTAGTGTTGTGCCTGATTCAGGCTTGGAGATGGTTGATGAGGTCGATCGACTGTTGCCTCATTTGCAACATGTACTGGCAGATAAGGCGGTATTTTCTGCGGATTTTGTGCCTGCTCTTGAGTCATATCTCGCCAATTTGGGTTTGGTGTTGGCGCCACTGCTGCGTATCCGTTTGATTTTTTCCCAGAGCTGGTTTGATGCCTATATTTCGCAGCTAAACCTCGATGCCGGTATTGTGGGCAGTATTAGCGCTCTGCGATCGGTTTTTATAGTGCGGGCGCTGCGCGATGATGCGTTATTTGTTGGTCCTGATAACGACTTTGCGCGACTGTTGCGGGTGTTGAGCCTGCAGTTGCCGACATGGTATGCAGGACAAGGGCGGCTGGCCGAAAAATTTTCGCAGGCGCTCGATGCGTTGGTTCTGCAGTTGGGGGAGGCAAGTTCAGATTCAGCTTGTGGTATGAATACCTCGCCCATTGGCTCTTTCTTGCAGTTTGTTGAAATGGAGTCTGGGCGCGCCGAGTTACAGCGCCGTCGCTGTATTGATCGCGAAAAGTCCAGGTTGCAGGTGGCGCAATTGGCTGCCCGTGTACGACAGCTTTATTGCGACAAGGTAGTGGGGCGGTCGCTGCCGGCGTTTATTGACGACTTTGTGCGCACGCACCTGCTGGCGGAGCTGCAATTTGTGTTGATTAACCACGGTGAGTTGCATCCTAGCTGGTTATTGTGGCAGCGGCTGTTAGTGATGTTGCCGAGCATCTTTACTGAGGATGCACATCGCGCCAAGCCTCAGCTACACGTTGAGGTGAAGCAGGTGGTGGCGCTGCTGGAAGCTCCTCTGACCATTTTGTCTGCCTCACAGGCCGGTTACGATGAGTTTTTGCAGGCCCTATTGGGGTCTTTGTTCTCGTTACTGCAGGATCGAACGGCAGAGGTAAAAACCGTTTTGAGTCTGTCCGAAATAGAGCCTGTGGTGAGGATACGGGCGCAAATAAGCCGCAACTTGTTAAAGCAGGTGGCAATGGTGCGAGAGGGGGATTGGTTTTTGTTTGAAACCGAGGGTGGCGATATAATTCGATGCCAATTGGCATTGAAGTTGTTGGATACCCAGAGCTTGCTTTTTGTTAATCGCGCCGGCGTAAAAGTGTTACAAAAAGGGTTGAATGAATTTGCCCTTTGTTTGTCTTCGCAAGTGGCGGTGAGCTTGGTTGTTAAGCCTCTGTTTGAGGTTTGTACTGAGCGTGCAGTGACTGTTCTGCGCGAGCTTTACGATGCTAATTTAAATCGTCATCGCGCAGCGCAGCAGCGAGCTAAAGCGCTGGCGGCGAAGGATGAAAAGCTGCGTGCGCAGGCTGCTGTTAAGGCGCGGAGTGAGGCGGCTTTGTTGGCCGATCAGCGTCGTCAACAGCAGGCAGAGATTGACCAGCGTCGCCGTATTGAGGCGGTGCAGTTAGTGGATGCCTTAACGGTAGGCAGTTGGTTGGACTTGCCCGCCGAAGGCGCGGATGCTGCCGAGCTGATTCGAGCTAAGTTAGCGGTAGTAGTCCCCTCCACCGGCAAGCATATATTTGTCGATCGTATCGGCATAAAGTTGGCCGAGTATCAGCGCGAGGGTCTATTAAGCATGTTGCAGCAGGGTCGGGCGCGTGTCGTCAGTCTCGAAGATAGTTTTGAAAGTCAGTTGTCGAAAGTGGTGCTAGGGTTGCGCAAGGGTATGGATAAATAATATGGCCAATAATAATAATGATGATGAGGGGCGACAGGAGTATCGTTTAGAGAGTGGCGAGGTCGTGTATATCGAACTGGAGTCCGCCGATGCTCAGGGTTTGGGGGGTAAGTTCTTGATTAGTCGCTGTGTCGATATTTCAGCCAATGGTTTTCAAGTGATTGCTGATGAGCCTTTGCAGATTGGGGCAATACATCAGGTTTGTATTCAGCTGGATAGCCCACGTTGCGGTAAATATATGGTGGCCGAGGTGATTTGGTCGCGTTTGTATGAGGGGGAGTACGATGAATATACGATTGGCTTACGCCTTTACGAATCGCAAGATACGGACATTATAAAGTGGAAAGAAGTCATTGCAGAGCGCTGCACCTTGTAGTTTTCTGCCCGCTTATGCAACGTTAAATATGTGCTTTTTTCGAGGCGGCGCGGGCTGAATTTAATTTCTGTATCATTTACATTAATGTCCTGTGGGTGCCTGCATCACCCTTGGGGGTTATCTGCTTAGGGTGCAGGTCTGTGAAGGCCCAGCCATCTGTCAGATATAAACTATGTACTCGGTAATTGCTGCTCGATAACTGTGCTTGGGTTATCGTTTTTACATTCATACTGTAGTTTATCGCTGCGAGCATATTCGCCTTATCTTGACGTTAAAATTATTGAGCTTGGTGGGCTGCTTTGGGGGCGCTGTCCTTTTGTAAGTGATTTCTTGTTGGGTAATAGCTTACAGTTGCCTCCCGCGTTGCGTCTGAGTATGCGAAAATGCAGCCAATTTTTGAATCAGCTTAATGGAATTAAATAAATGACCACTCGTATCGCGATTACTGGCGCCGCTGGGCGCATGGGCAAGGCTTTAATTGAGGCGGCGGTTGCTGCCGGTGGCGCTGATTTTACCGCCGCCATTGTACGGCCGGAGTCCTCGCTGATTGGTGCCGATGCTGGTGAGCTAGCGGGTTTGGGTAAGCTAGGTGTGGCGTTGGTTGGTAATCTAGCCGATGTCATTAATGATTTTGATGTATTGATCGATTTTACCGCGCCGCAGGCGACTCTCGATAATATTGCCCTCTGTGCCCAGCATGGTAAACAGGTAGTCATTGGTACCACCGGTTTTAGCGAAGATGAAAAGCAGCAGTTGAATAAACTGGCCGATACAGCCGCACTGTGCGTAGCGTCTAACTTCTCCACCGGCGTAAACCTCTGCTTTAAGTTGCTGGATGTGGCCGCGCGCGTACTGTCTAATGGGTACGATGTGGAAATTGTTGAGGCACATCATCGTCATAAAGTTGATTCGCCGTCGGGTACAGCGCTGCGTATGGGCGAGGTAGTCGCGAATGCGCTGGATCGCGACTTAGGTAAAGTGGCAGTTTATGGGCGCGAGGGCGTTATTGGTGTCCGCGATCCTCAGACCATTGGTTTTGCTACTGTGCGTGGTGGCGATGTGGTCGGCGACCACACCGTAAGCTTTATGGCTGATGGCGAGCGTATTGAGATTACTCACAAAGCCTCAAGTCGGTTGGCGTTTGCCAATGGCGCGGTGCGCGCGGCCAGTTGGCTGCAGCAAAGAGATTCAGGCTTGTTTGATATGCAGGATGTTCTCGAGCTGCGCTAGAGTCACTGCTTTAACAAGGTATTAATACAGCTCGGCATCCCCGCTAAATCATAGACAGAAGTGGTGGCAATGCCGTAGAATGCCGTGCTAAATCGACCGAGGATAAATTCCAGGTCGCCCGTGACCACTCTCAACGTAAGTAGGGTGCCAACTTGAATTGGCATAGCGGGAAACAAGAACTATAAGAAGCGAGATGGAACTTTAGTTGCATCTCGCTTTTTTGCGAATTAAGAAACGTGTTTTTTCGGTGCTGGCGAGGTTAATCCTCCGCTGGGCCGCGACTTGAGGAGGTTGACTTGACTGTGGATTTGACTACGGGCTCACTGAATTATAAGGCGACGCCGGCCATCCTAGTTTTGGAAGATGGCAGTGTATTTCGCGGTAGCGCTATTGGTGCTGCCGGCCAAACTGTCGGTGAGGTGGTGTTTAACACTTCAATGACCGGTTATCAGGAAATCTTAACAGATCCCTCTTATGCCGAGCAGATAATTACTTTGACTTATCCGCATATTGGCAGCACTGGCGTGAACTCTGAAGATGAAGAGTGCTCAACGCTTTGGGCAAAGGGTTTGATTATTCGTGATCTCCCGATGTTGGAAAGCAACTTTCGCTCCGAAGGTACTCTTGGCGATTATCTGAAGAAGCACAATATCGTTGCTATTGCCGATATCGATACTCGTCGCTTGACTCGTATCTTGCGAGACAAGGGCGCTCAGAATGGTTGCATTCTGACTGGCGATTTAGCTGCGGATAGTGCGGGCGAAACTCAGGCGCTTACTGCTGCCAAGGGCTTCCCTGGTTTGAAGGGTATGGATCTGGCAAAAGTTGTTTCCACCAAAGAAGCCTACAGCTGGAACGAAGGTTCTTGGTCGCTGAACGATGGGCATCAAGTGTCGACTGACGATAAGCCGTTTAAAGTTGTAGCTTACGATTTTGGTGTTAAGCGCAATATCTTACGTATGCTGGCTGATCGCGGCTGCGATCTAACCGTGGTTCCCGCCGAAACTACGGCGGCTGAAGTGCTGGCAATGAAGCCTGATGGGGTTTTCCTGTCTAATGGCCCAGGTGATCCGCAGCCCTGTGACTACGCCATTACTGCCATCAAGGAACTCCTCGAGACTGATACGCCGATCTTTGGTATTTGTCTAGGGCATCAGCTGTTGGCATTAGCCTCTGGTGCGCAGACTATCAAAATGAAGTTTGGTCATCATGGCGGCAATCATCCAGTGCAAGATCTAGCCACCAGTTTGGTGATGATCACTGCGCAGAATCACGGTTTTGCCGCTGACGAAGCCAGTTTACCTGATTGCTTAACGGCGACTCATAAGTCTTTGTTTGACGGTTCTTTGCAGGGTATTCATCGCACCGATAAGCCGGCATTCAGCTTCCAAGGACACCCAGAAGCGAGCCCTGGCCCGTGCGATGCGTCAATACTGTTCGATCACTTTATCGAACTGATGCAAGAGCGTAAGTAATTTGTTGGAGGTCTGGTGCCGAAGGCGCCGCACCAGATAATCGCTGCAAGAAAGATTGAGATAAGAGACCGACATGGCGAAAAGAACAGACATTAAAAGTATTTTGATCCTAGGCGCTGGCCCGATTGTAATCGGTCAGGCCTGTGAGTTTGACTACTCTGGCGCTCAGGCTTGTAAAGCTCTGCGTGAAGAGGGTTACCGCGTTATTTTGGTGAACTCTAATCCTGCGACCATTATGACCGACCCGGCTATGGCCGATGCGACCTATATCGAACCGATTGAGTGGCAGACGGTTGAGCTAATTATCGAGAAAGAGCGCCCCGATGCCGTGCTGCCGACCATGGGTGGCCAGACTGCATTGAACTGTGCGCTGGCACTGTCTGATAACGGTGTGCTGGAAAAGTACGGCGTTGAGCTGATTGGCGCCAATTACGAAGCTATACATAAAGCCGAAGACCGCCGTTTGTTCGATATAGCCATGAAGAAGATCGGCCTCGAATGTGCTCGTGCCGATATCGTTCACACCATGGAAGACGCGCTGAAGGTACCGAAGAAGTACGGCTTCCCGGTTATCATCCGCCCGTCATTTACTATGGGTGGCTCCGGTGGTGGTATTGCTTACAACTGGGAAGAGTTTGACGAGATCTGTACGCGCGGATTCGACCTGTCACCAACCAATGAGCTGTTGATCGATGAATCGCTGTTGGGTTGGAAAGAGTACGAGATGGAAGTTGTTCGTGATAAAAACGACAACTGTATTATCATTTGCGCCATCGAAAACTTTGACCCAATGGGCGTGCACACCGGTGATTCCATCACCGTGGCACCTGCTCAGACCCTGACTGATAAAGAATATCAGATCATGCGCGACGCCTCGATTGCGATTTTGCGTGAAATCGGCGTTGAAACGGGTGGTTCCAACGTACAGTTCTCGGTCAATCCTGAAGATGGCCGCATGGTTGTTATCGAGATGAACCCTCGTGTATCTCGCTCCTCGGCATTGGCCTCTAAAGCTACCGGTTTTCCGATCGCCAAGATCGCGGCCAAGCTGGCGGTGGGTTACACCTTGGACGAGCTGCAGAACGACATTACTGGCGGAGCTACGCCGGCATCGTTCGAGCCATCCATCGACTATGTTGTCACCAAGATCCCTCGCTTCACCTTTGAGAAGTTTGGCGACGCCGATGCGCGCCTAACCACTCAGATGAAGTCTGTGGGTGAAGTGATGGCGATTGGTCGTACTTTCCAAGAGTCGCTGCAAAAAGCACTGCGCGGACTGGAAGTAGGTTCTTCTGGTTTTGAACCTCACGTTGATTTAAGCGCTGACGGCGCGATGAGCCAAATTCGTCGCGATTTGTCGACGCCTGGTGCTGAGCGCATCTGGTTTGTTGGCGATGCATTCCGCGCCGGTATGAGCGTCGATGAGGTCTTTGAAACCTCTAAAATTGATCGCTGGTTCCTAGTGCAGATCGAAGACATTATTGCCGCCGAAACTTACTTGAGCGGCAAGCCAATGTCAGGCATAGACGCCGACATGATGTTTAAGCTCAAGCGTAAAGGTTTCTCCGACAAGCGTTTGTCGGTGTTGCTTAACGTTAGCGAGAAAGCGCTGCGCACTCATCGCCACAAGCTGGATATTCGTCCGGTTTACAAGCGTGTAGACACCTGTGCCGCTGAATTCTCAACCGATACCGCTTATATGTACTCTACCTATGAGGAAGAGTGCGAGGCGATGCCGAGCGATAAGAAGAAGATTATAGTGCTTGGTGGTGGCCCCAATCGCATCGGTCAAGGCATTGAATTTGATTACTGCTGTGTGCATGCGGCCCTAGCGCTACGCGACGACGGTTACGAGACTGTCATGGTTAACTGTAACCCAGAAACCGTTTCTACCGATTACGACACCTCTGATCGTCTGTTCTTTGAACCGGTAACTTTAGAAGATGTATTGGAAATTTGCCATGTCGAGAAGCCAGTTGGCGTTATTGTTCAGTTCGGTGGCCAAACGCCGCTGAAATTGGCCAATGCATTAGAAGCTGAAGGCATACCGATTATAGGTACTTCTCCAGATGCGATTGACCGCGCCGAAGATCGCGAGCGTTTCCAGCAAATGCTGTTCCGTTTAGACTTGTTACAGCCGCAAAATGCTATTGTTCGCTCTACCGAAGAGGCTCTTAACTCGGCAGGTGATGTCGGCTATCCACTGGTGGTTCGCCCGTCTTATGTGCTTGGTGGCCGTGCTATGGAGGTCGTATATAACGAGTCTGAACTGAAAACCTATATGCGCGAGGCTGTGCAGGTTTCCGACGATGCCCCGGTACTGTTGGATCGCTTCTTGAATGCTGCTATCGAAGTCGACATCGATGCAGTATGTGATGGCAAGCAGGTTGTTATTGGCGCCATCATGCAGCATATCGAGCAGTGTGGCGTACACTCCGGTGACTCAGCTTGCTCTTTGCCGCCTTACAATCTGCCTGCTGATGTACAGGACGAGATGCGTGAACAGGTCAAGAAAATGGCGCTGGAGCTTGGCGTTATTGGCCTCATGAACACTCAGTTGGCTTATCAGGACGGCAAGATCTACGTGATTGAAGTCAATCCACGCGCTTCGCGCACGGTGCCTTTTGTTTCTAAGTGCATTGGTACGTCATTAGCGAAGATTGCCGCGCGCTGTCAGGCTGGGCAAACGTTGGCCGAACAAGGTTTCACTAAAGAGATTATTCCTGACTACTTTAGCGTTAAAGAAGCGGTATTCCCGTTTAACAAATTCCCAGCAGTAGACCCGATTCTCGGTCCTGAGATGAAGTCTACCGGTGAGGTTATGGGTGTCGGTGATACGTTTGCCGAAGCTTATTGCAAGTCGCAGTTAGGCGCGTCAAGCGAGATTCCAACTGACGGTCGCGCGTTTGTATCTGTTCGCGATTTCGACAAGGGTGGTGTTGTTCAGGTTGGTAAAGACTTAGCGGCGCTGGGCTTCGAGGTAGTTGCGACACGCGGTACAGCCAAAATTCTGGCCGACGCCGGTGTTGTTGTCTCTGTCGTGAACAAGGTGGAAGAAGGACGTCCACACATTGTTGATATGATCAAGAATGATCAAATAAGCTTGATTATTAACACTACAGAAGGACGCCAGGCGATTAAGGACTCTGCTTCTATTCGTCGCAGTGCCGAGAATCATCGTGTGTATTACACGACCACTCTGGCAGCTGGTTCAGCGGTATGTCTAGCGCTTAAAGATGGCCCTCGTCAGCAGGTTCGTTCGCTGCAAGAGCTGCATAAGCGAATTGGTTAATAGCGCAAACCCGCTGCGGTTTATGGTTGTATTAAATTGAGCTAAAACTGAAAAATCTACTGTGAGGCGAGTTTTTCAGTTGAGAGCCAAGGAGTTTATGATGAGTTTTAATAAAGTACCTATGACTGTGGAGGGCGCCAGTGCCCTTCGTGCCGAGCTGGATCACTTGAAAAAGGTTCAGCGGCCTAAAATTGTGGCGGATATCGCCGTGGCGCGCGAGCATGGTGATTTGAAAGAAAATGCCGAGTACCACGCTGCACGCGAACAGCAGGGTTTCTGCGAAGGCCGTGTTCAGGATATTGAAGGCAAGTTATCCCATGTACAAGAAATTGACATCACTAAGTTGCCTGTCACCGATAAGGTAATATTCGGGACTACCGTTGACTTGATCAACATAGATACCGAACAAGCGGTCACTTATAAGATTGTTGGCGACGATGAAGCCGATGTGAAGAAGAATAAAATTTCGGTTAATTCACCGATTGCCCGCGGTTTGGTCGGCAAATTGATTGGCGATGAAGTTTCAATTAAGGTGCCCGGCGGCGTGGTTGAGTACGAAATTGATGATGTTAAGTACGTCTAACGTGTTGCGTTAGGCTTATAAAGCTGCAAGTCAAAGACAAAAAAGCCGGCACTCTTTATATAAAGAGATGCCGGCTTTTTTGTAATATGGTGAGCGTGGTCAGGGTAACTTATAGTACGGGAGAGTTAACCCGCAGATTACCAGTTACCCTGTGACTTGCTAGCGTAAGTTGGTCAAGTGTGGCTTGGAGTTTTTGGCTTGGCGCAGGATTAGGGCAATCTTGCCAATGGTCTGCACTAACTCGCAGTTGAGTTGTTGGCACATCTCAAGTGTTACTTGCTTGCGCAGATCACGGTCTTCAATCATAAGCTTCACTTTAATCAACTCGTGGTCGTTAAGGGCCCGATTGAGTTCGCCTTGCACGTTCTCACTGAGGCCGTTGCCGGCGATAGTGACAACTGGCTTTAATTTGTGGCCAAGTGTGCGGTATTCTTTTCTAATGGCGGCGGTAAGCGGCATAAAATTCTCTGTAGTTAAATGTCGTTGAACTTAATTTAATAGTCGCTATTGTAACGCAAGTCCTACAAATTTCAGCTAGATATACATAAAATGACAAAATCTAACAGTAGTGGTCGCTGGTGTGTCTACAGTGAGGGCAGCTTTGTCGTGCTAAGACAGATGGATAGAATTCAAAAAGATGGCAAAATCTAACAGTAGTGGTCGCGGGTGTATCTACAGTGAGAGCAGCTTTATAGTGCTAAGACAGATGGGTAACATTTAAAAAGATGGCAAGTTCTAAAAGTAACGGTCGCGGGTGTATCTACAGTGAGAGCAGCTTTGTCGTGCTAAGACAGATGGATAGCATTTAAAAAGATGGCAAGATCTAACAGTAACGGTCGCTGGTGTGTCTACGGTGAGAGCAGCTTTGTAGTGCTAAGACAGATGGATAGAATTTAAAAAGATGGCAAAATCTAAAATTAGCGGTCGCTGGTATGTCTACAGTGAGAGCAGCTTTATAGTGCTAAGACAGGTGGATAGAGTTTAAAAAGATGGCAAAATCTAAAAGTAGTGGTCGTTGGTTGCAAGAGCATTTTAGTGATAAATACGTTAAGCAGGCGGCGGCAGACGGTTTTCGCTGTCGCGCTAGTTACAAATTGATCGAACTGAATGAAAAAGATCGCTTAATAACGCCAGGAATGACCGTGGTTGATCTGGGCGCGGCGCCCGGTGGTTGGTCGCAGGTGGCAGTGCGAGCAGTGGGCCATAACGGGCGTGTGTTTGCCTCTGATATTTTGCCAATGGACGGTATGGCCGGTGTTGAATTTGTGCAGGGCGATTTCACCGAAGAGGCGGTATTAAATGAACTCCTAGGCAAGATGGGCGGACAGACCGCAGGCCTTGTAATTTCGGATATGGCCCCCAATATGAGTGGTATGAGTGGTGTTGATCAACCCAAGGCTATGTACTTGGTAGAATTGGCACTGGATATGGCGCGTCAGGTGTTAAAACCTGGCGGTGCTTTTGTCGCTAAGGTGTTTCAAGGCGAGGGCTTTGATGATTATTTACTGGATTGCCGCAGTAGTTTTAATAAAGTTGTGACGCGCAAACCAGATTCATCCAGAGCACGATCTCGTGAAGTCTACTTGGTGTGCAAAGGTTTTAAGGGTTAAAGTCTGTCACGAGACGTGCAAACCACTCTTGAGTCGGCTCTAAAGCGCCATCTTGTGATGTATGCTTGGTGTGCAACGGCTTTAAAGGCTAAAAACCTGAGCTTAACTGGACGCCTTGTAAAAAAAGCGTCATGCTAAATTAACGTTAAATGTCTCTGCAGCAAATAGAGGGTATCTCTTGAACGATATGGCAAAAAACTTAGTTCTCTGGCTGATCATTGCCGCTGTCCTATTGACGGTGTTTCAAAACTTTAGCCCCAAGGCCAGTCAGGAAAACCTGAGCTATTCAGAATTTGTCAGCGAAGTGCAGTCTGACCGCGTTAAAGAAGTAACTATTCAGGGGCAGACTGTCCATGGGGTGAATAGTGATGGGAAGCGCTTTGATGTCACTTTACCCCCGATTCCTGATGACAAGTTGATGGAAGACTTAATCAATCATGACGTCAACGTAACCGGTAAGGCACCTGAGCAGCCTAGTTTTTGGCAACAGCTGTTCATTGCTAGCTTTCCGATATTGTTGATTATCGGCGTATTTATGTTCTTTATGCGTCAGATGCAGGGCGGCGGTGGAGGCAAAGGCGGCCCCATGAGCTTCGGTAAATCTAAAGCCAAGCTGCTGGGCGAAGACCAGATTAAAACCACTTTTGCCGACGTGGCCGGTGTCGACGAAGCCAAAGAGGAAGTGGGTGAGTTGGTCGAGTTTCTGCGTGACCCCACTAAGTTCCAGCGCTTAGGCGGTATGATTCCGCGCGGTATTCTCATGGTAGGCTCGCCTGGTACCGGTAAAACACTGTTGGCTAAAGCCATTGCCGGCGAAGCTAAGGTGCCTTTCTTTGCGATTTCTGGTTCCGACTTTGTCGAGATGTTTGTTGGTGTTGGCGCTTCACGTGTCCGTGACATGTTCGAACAGGCTAAGAAACAAGCGCCGTGCATTATTTTTATCGATGAAATCGACGCTGTGGGTCGCCACAGAGGCGGTGGTCATGGCGGTGGTAATGACGAGCGCGAACAAACCCTGAACCAATTACTGGTTGAAATGGACGGTTTTGAAGGCAATGAAGGTGTTATTGTTATCGCCGCTACTAACCGCCCTGATGTATTGGATAAGGCGTTGTTGCGTCCGGGCCGCTTCGATCGTCAGGTGGTTGTTGGCTTGCCTGATATTCGCGGTCGCGAGCAGGTTTTAAACGTTCACATGAAAAAGGTCCCAATAGATGACAGTGTTAAGACTGCCATTTTGGCCCGCGGTACTCCCGGCTTTTCTGGTGCTGAATTAGCCAATTTGGTTAACGAAGCGGCGCTATTTGCGGCTCGCAGTAATAAGCGCACCGTTACTATGGAAGATTTCGAAAAAGCCCGCGATAAGATCATGATGGGTGCCGAGCGCAAGTCCATGGTGATGAGCGTGACAGAAAAAGAAAATACGGCTTTTCATGAAGCCGGTCATGCCATTGTGGGTAAATTGGTGCCCGAGCACGATCCGGTGCACAAGGTAACGATTATTCCCCGTGGCCGAGCGCTGGGTGTTACTCAGTTCCTGCCCGAGGATGATAAATATAGCCTCAGTAAGCGCGGGTTAGAGTCTCAGTTGTGTACTCTTTTTGGTGGTCGTATCGCTGAAGAGATGACGCTTGGTAAAGATGGTGTTACCACTGGTGCCTCTAACGATATTGAGCGTGCCACAGAGATTGCCCGCAATATGGTCACTAAGTGGGGTTTATCTGAGAGTTTAGGTCCGCTTACTTATGGTGAAACCGAGGGCGCCTATCCCGGTACTGGTACTGCAAATTATTCTCCAGCAATTGCCAAAATTATTGACGAAGAAGTAAGAAATATTGTCGATAGTTGTTATGGCCGAGCAGAGAAGTTGCTGCGCGACAACCGCGATATACTCGACGCCATGAAAGACGCTTTAATGGAATATGAAACCATTGATGCGGAACAAGTTGAAGATTTAATGCAGCGCCGTAAAGTGCGTCCGCCCCGAGAGTGGCATGACACCGATTTCAGTGGTCACACTGACACAGGTAACGACGCAAAGGATGCAGATGATGAAGAGCATGCCGGTGATGATAAGTCTGGCCCAATTGGCGGACCTGCAGAGCATCACTGATATCTATTAAAAAACCGCAGCTTGGGCTAACCCAGGCTGCGGTTTTTTTGGTTAAATTCATTAATTTTTGCTGCGATTTAATTGCCATGCCTATGTTATTTCAATGCGGTCCGCGCACTCTAGACCTTAGTACGGTGAAGGTTATGGGTGTACTCAACGTCACCCCAGACTCTTTTTCCGATGGCGGTCAGCTGTTTTCAGACAATACCCTCAATAACAGTATGGCGTTAAAACGCGCTGAACAGATGGTCCGCGAGGGGGCCGCTATTATAGATGTCGGTGGTGAATCTACCCGCCCTGGTTCGGCGCCGGTGCCGATCGATGAAGAACTCAGCAGGGTCATTCCGGTGGTTGAGTTGATTGCGCGTGAACTCGATGTGGTTATATCAGTCGATACTAGTTCCCCTGAGGTAATGTTGGAGGCGGCCAAAGTTGGCGCCGGTATTATTAATGATGTACGCGCATTGACTCGCGACGGGGCATTGACTGCTGCTGCTAGCACTGGGCTACCGGTGTGCCTAATGCATATGCAGGGCCTGCCCCAAACCATGCAAGACCGCCCCGAGTACGACGATGTAGTGTCTGAGGTCGCGAACTATTTACTGCAACGGGTATCTCAATGCGAACAGGCGGGTATTGCTCGAAGCAATATATGGCTTGATCCGGGCTTTGGTTTTGGCAAAACCGACATTCATAACTTACAGTTACTACAGCAATTGCCGCAGTTGGTAGAGCTGGGTTTGCCAGTATTGGCTGGGTTATCGCGTAAATCGCTGTTGGGCCGCCTGCTGGGGCGCGACGTTAATGAGCGCTTAGCGGGCAGCCTGGCGCTGGCTATGCTGGCCGCACAGGGTGGCGCTAAGATACTGCGGGTGCACGATGTGGCCGCTACAGTAGATGTTTTAAAAATTCAAATGGCTGCCGCCAGCGCATAAAGTATGAGCACTTAATGTGTCGCGACTTTCGGCTGCTGCAATTCGAGATAAGGTTATACAACCTTGTATCTTAGTGTTGAGAGATGATAACAATGGTTCGTAAATATTTTGGCACCGATGGTATTCGCGGGCGTGTAGGTACAGGCGCTATTACGCCTGAATTTATGTTGAAGTTGGGCTGGGCCGCTGGCCGAGTATTAGGGGATCGCTTTCAAGGGCCAAACCGTATCCTGATCGGTAAGGATACCCGTATATCTGGCTATATGTTTGAGTCGGCATTAGAAGCCGGTTTAATTGCAGCCGGTGTCGATGTGGGCCTGCTCGGTCCTATGCCCACCCCTGCCATTGCCTACTTGACCCGCACTTTTCAGGCCCAGGCCGGCATTGTCATCAGTGCCTCTCATAACGATTACACTGACAACGGCATTAAATTTTTCAGTGCCAACGGTACCAAATTACCCGATGAAATAGAGCGGGCCATCGAAGAGGCGCTCGACCAGCCTATGACGGTGTCTGAGCATTTGGGGAAGGCGGTGCGCATCGATGACGCCGCTGGTCGCTACGTTGAATACTGTAAAGGCACTATGCCTTGGGGTTTTAGCTTGCGGGGTTTAAAAATTGTACTCGACTGCGCCAATGGCGCCACCTACAACGTGGGTCCGAATGTATTCAACGAGCTGGGCGCCGAGTTGATTACCATGGCAGTAGCGCCCGATGGCTCTAATATAAACCTCAACTGTGGCTCAACTAAGCCTCAGGCGTTGCAACGCAAAGTGCTAGAAGAAGAGGCCGATATGGGTATTGCCTTTGATGGTGACGGCGATCGTTTGATCTTTGTTGACCATAAGGGCGAGGTGGTTGACGGCGATGAGATTCTTTACATTATTGCCGCCTACCAGCAGCAGTATGGCAGTGGTTGCAACGGGGTAGCGGGCACCCTTATGAGTAATTTCGGCCTAGAATTGGCCATGAAAAGACTTGAAATCCCTTTTGCCCGGGCCAATGTCGGCGACCGATATGTGATTCAATCTATGCGCGAGAATGGCTGGCAGTTGGGTGGTGAGTCCTCTGGGCATATTATCTGTGCCGATGTCAGCACTACTGGCGATGGAATTATTGCCGCGTTACAGGTGCTGCTGGGTTTGGTGACCGCCGGTGAAAATCTGCATGATTTTAAGCAGGGTATGAATAAGCTGCCGATGCTAATGATTAACGTGCGTATGAACGAGCGTCGCGACCTATCCGGCAATACTGTCGTGAACGAGGCAGTGGCTGCAGCTGAGGACGTGCTAGCCGGTCGTGGTCGCGTGCTACTGCGTCCCTCTGGTACCGAACCGTTAATTCGGGTCATGGTCGAGGGTGAGGATGCCAAAGAAGTCGAAGCGCTGTGTAAACAGTTAACTAAAGTCGTGGAGGCAGAAGTTACTTAAGGCTTCTGCTTAAATCTAAGCCCTGTTGTGGCCGTCTATGTTAGTTGTTGCTTTTATGTTGTAGCGGGCGGTTTAGCGCTTGAATTTATTCTGTTCAGTAGAGTAAGGCTTCTGATTGAATCCAAACCCTATCTCGGCTACTATTAGCGCCGTTTTTATGAGGTCAAATAATTGTCAACTCGGTTAGGGAAAACATCCCGTCGTCCTCTAGTTATTGCTAACTGGAAGATGAATGGAAGCTACCATACGAATGCCGAACTGCTTGCGCAGTTCGCCCCGCAGTGGCAGGGTGTGCACTGTGCTGAAGTTGCAATTTGTGCGCCTTATATTTATTTGCCCCAGGTTGTCGAGGTTTTGAGCCGGTCGAATATTGTTGTTGGTGCTCAAGACGTTAGTCAGTTTAAACTGGGTGCTTATACCGGTGAGATATCTGGCGCTATGCTGGTGGATGTGGGTTGTCACTACGTGATCGTCGGACATTCAGAAAGGCGCGCCTACTTTGCCGAAAGTAATAGGATAATTGCCGAGAAATTTATGCAAGCGCAAGCGGTGGGTCTAGTGCCCATTTTTTGTGTTGGAGAAAGCCTCGAGAGACGTGAGGCCGGTGAAGCTTTGGCGACTATTGGTGCGCAGCTTCAAGCTGTAATCGATATGGTCGGTTTAGGTGCATTTAAGCAGGCCGTTATTGCCTATGAGCCGGTTTGGGCGGTAGGAACTGGGCGTATCGCTACGCCAGAGCAAGTTGAGGAGATGCATGGGTTTATTCGTGCGCAGCTGGGCTCTATCGGTGCAGGGATAAGAATTTTATACGGCGGCAGCGTTAAACCTGACAATGCTGCTCAGACATTTGCTTTAGATGATGTCGATGGCGCGTTGGTAGGTGGCGCGGCACTGCAGGCAAATACTTTCTACGGAATTTGTCAGGCTGCAGATTTGTAATAACAAACAATAATTTAACAATTAAAAGTTGGTCGAGAGTTATGGAACAGATTATTTTAGGTATTCACGTACTCACAGCGGTCGCAATTATTGCGCTGATCTTATTACAGCAAGGTAAAGGTGCCGAAGCAGGAGCCTCTTTTGGTTCTGGTGCGTCACAAACTGTTTTTGGTAGCGGCGGCAGTGGTAATTTTTTTACTAAGGCTACAGCTTTTTGCGCCACACTCTTTTTCGTGACCAGTTTTTCTTTGGCTATCGTTTCTAAAAATAAAGCTTCAGTAGAGCTTGGCTTGAGCATTCCAACGCTGATTGAAGTGCAAGAAAAATTCATCGAATCTGAAATTCCAGTAGTCGATGAAGTGGAAACTAGTGTAGAATCCGCCGTCCCAGCAATAGAGGCCGAAGTCGAGGCTGCTGTGGATGCTGTTCTATCTGAAGGTACTATTCCCTCGGTAGAAGATACTGAACAGTAAGATTCTTTAAACGGAATCGTTACAAGATTTTGCCCAGGTGGTGGAATTGGTAGACACGCCATCTTGAGGGGGTGGTGACTTAGGTCGTGCGGGTTCAAGTCCCGCTCTGGGCACCAATTCAAAAACCGACACCCTCCAGTGTCGTCCCGAAAGCCCCGTTTTTTACGGGGCTTTCTTGTATCTGGCCTACTGACAAATTCAATCCAGCTGATTGCCACCCACATTAAAGTGGTGCAGTATCAGATACTATTTAGTTCAATTTTACTTGGATAGCGGCTATTGTTTAACCGCCGCGCGGTTAAACAAGCACTTGCCAACGATAAAGGCCTTTGGCTAACCAATACCAAAGGCCTGCGTCTGCTGGTCAAAAAGAACGGCTCAAAATACTGGCGGCTCAAATATCGTTTTAACGGCAAGCAGAAAACCTTAGCGCTAACTGTCTATCTATAAGCGTCGCTAAAGCTGGCTAGAATGATGGTAAAGGCCAGCGCCTAAAATTCGACACAGCTATAAACGCCTTTGATTAAAAGAGGCCCATTAAGCAGCAAGTCCGTTAGATTCTGAGTAAAAATGTAACCTCGCCTAAGCTTGTACTGGCCTTATTACTCGCTCAACAGCAGCAATTTTGCACGATCAATCACGGAGGTGGCGCGTCGTTGGGTATAAATATTTACACCGTATCCTATAAAAGGTTAACCGATTATTAAATACTTAATGGCCATGGCTGTCAGGGTCTGTCGCTAAAATAAGGCAGCCTCTAAAATCATGGCTATGTATGGCGTCTTGTGGGTGGCGAATAAAGTTCGGGTCATTGAAACGCTTCTGAGCTCTCCCTAAGAATTTTATTAAAGTGATCGAAGGACTTTCGTTAACACGATGATCTTAAATGTTAGTCATAATTGTAACTGTGCCACCACATTGCTCACCGGTTTCTCTGTCCAGCTTGAACACGCGTATTAGTCTGACACTGGTCACAATTCAAAAGACTGGGCCTGTTTTTTATTCGTGAAGTTATGCCTGAACACCTACTTAATAATAATGATTATCATTTGCAATTAAGAGTGAGTTTAGTTAAAATTGCGCGCGACTTGAACAGCCAGCTAGGGTCCAGTTAGAAATATAAGCAGGATAGGGTAGAAAGAACGCTAGGTAATCAGGTTTAAAGTGTCAGTCAACATTATTAAGCGTAATTAAAGGGACGTTATTATTGACGCAGAACGGCGTGTTCAGGTTCGGAGTTGTGTCCTTGCTTTATTATTAGCCCGCCAATAATTACAATTCACAAGCCTACCCTTAACTTCCTTTTTAGCCTCTTAATGAAGCGTTATGTTTTACAAGGAGTAAATGTGTATGGATGATAAACATATAATTTCAATTTTGCAGCCTGAAGCGTTTGAAAAAGCATCAGTGGCCATCGTAGCGGTGTTGTTGGCGGTTCTATGTATTATTCCGTTAATGGTTTCAGGCTCCATTGCTTTAAAGATTATGTTCTCTTTTTTTATTCTGCTGCTGGCTACATTGGTAGTTGGAACCCTATCATTTAAAAAAGTGACGAGTTATGACAAAGACAATAAGCGTGTTCTTTTCACAAGGTCTGCGTTAATAATGCTTTCACAGCAAGAGATGCAAATTAGTGAAACGGCTAATATTTATTTAGTTTCGAGACAGGCTAAACTAAACCAACAGATTATTGACTTTACTCCCCTAGAATTACTGTCTGAAGGGCGTGTTATAACCGTTAGAAATGGCATCATGGTTTAACTAAACACAGCGCTTAGAGTACATTTTTCAAATGGCTTATGTATTCAAGTGTCAGGTTTAACCCAACAACCAAAAAAACCCGCAACCCAATACTCTGCGTTTGGGTTTGGTCGGCTAATATATGCTTAAAAATCCAAGCGGCGGTATTCGCCATATGCTTTAAGCGTTATAAGGCCAAAGATAGTCATTTTTAATCTTGTACAGATATAGGGATGGAGGAGTAGCACCAATATAACCAACTCAATTTCCCCCGTATAGATGACGAAATAAAAGTTATAGTGTAAAAAATCTGCCTGACAATGAAACCAAAGCAGCTACTTGTTAATGATCAGTAAATTGTTTGGCATGTAAAAAGTTGCCGGAATGGCCGTATCGGTAGAAGTGAAAATAGGCAAGCGTAAGATCATTGCTTATTTTTGTGATTTTTAGAAGGTTATTTTTTTAATGCTGGTGATAGTAATGTATATGTCTCTTGCGCTATACCTGTCCCTGATGAATCACCCGGTGATTCAATGCGTAAGACTGAAAATAAATAAAGAAATATTCAATGGCTCTTATGACTTTTCAAGGCGATTGTTATCTAACGTTAGCAATCTTGAAAAATACTCAGTTAATCTAATCAAAAAGATTATTAAGGATAAAAAATGAGCGAATACCCATTAACGCCAGAGCAGTCGTGTCAGGTGTCTGAATATCAAACCTTGTATGAATTCGACGATACTTGGAAAGCAACAAGAGTTGTTGTAAAGCGCATGCTGAGTGAAGATTTAATATCTTTTTGCGTAACGTTTGCTAAAAGCGATGAGACTAAGACCCTCGAGTTTATTAGGGCTGACGACCCAGCGAATATTATTGAATTGATGGATTTCGAGCGTATTACAGTATCTGAAGATTTAAAAACAGAAAGAGATTTTTGTACAATAAAAGTTGAGCTTTTTGCTGATTCTTATTCAGAGCTGTGGTGTGATTCTGTTTCGTTAAAAATCTAACCAAGCACTATACCTTATAAAATTTTCTGTTTTGGTTTTGTGCACAGTTCATACAAACCAAAGAGTCATGGAGTCAGATGAGTAATTCAGTCAGGGTGCATTAACGCCTTTACGGAAGCGGGTATTGCCTCGATTGAGCTTTATAAAACCGTGTCTGATAGAGAACGACTAGACGGCAGTGTGTTCAATATTGCGGCTTAAGGGTAATAGTAGTGTATGTGTTTAAAAAAATATAAGAGCGAAACAAACAGTGAAATAATGAAAAAGCTCTATACAAAAGGGTATCGGTACGCGAGATATTACAAATGAGGAGACTCGACAAGCGATTTATAATGGTGATGTGGATAAAACTGAATCCTATGATTTGACTGAGGGTGCCCTTGCTGTAAACCTTTTTTCTGAAGCGGATAGTGTATCGCTACGTGATCAGGTCGATGGTGTGTACAGAAGTTGGCCGTGCACACCGATGGCAGTGTGGTTACACCCGCACAGCCGCTGATGGTAATAGTACCGAAAGAAGATTTTCTCGAGTTGGATGCGGTGCTGAAAAATAAAGACACAGGCTTTGTGCGCGAGGGCTTTAGTGCCGAAATTAAAGTGAACACCTTTCTCCTTACCAAGTACGGCATCATCGACGCCGAAGTGATCTGCATTACCGCCGATGCTATCGACGATGAAAAGAACGGGCTGGTGTATAAAATGCGCCTAAAAATGAAATCAAAGCACCTTTACGTCAATGGCCAGTGGATTGCTTGGCTTGTAGAAAGTTGCCGGGTATGGCGGTGAGTGCCGAAGTGAAAACGGGCAAGTGTAAGATCATTGAATATGTAACGGCGCCGTTGCTTAGGTATAAGGAAGAGAGTGTGAGGGAACGATAGAGTTTGGTTTGTGGTTTTTAGCTGGGGCAAAAGGCAAGACCTGACCCCGTTTTGTTATAAAAATATAAATAACTGGAAAAGTAATTATAGTGACTAATAAAAATAAAAGGCCAGACGTGTATTCGGGTTTGAATGAATATTTTAGTAATAGCTTTGAGGTTGAATTCTGTGACGTTGGTCGCGGGAGAGTCACCCCTGCCCGCTGTTTAGGCAGAGTATCCTAAAGATGGGTGTCCTTTTTAGCTTCGTAATGCTTATGCGATTATTTGTAGTTGTTTTTTTCTTGACGATTTGTTCGTGTGGAAATAAGAGTAGTGTGGAAGTTACTGCGTTTAGCTTGTCAGGTGTGGAGTTTGATGTGCCCAATAAATACCTTTCGAATTCGGAAGACCTAAGTGGTGGAATTCAGTCGGCAGTTACAATAAATGTTATTTATCCATCAATGGGTTTTGTAGGTCGTTCAGGTCTACGCAATAAGATTAGAAGCGGTCTTGCTGTGAGGATGTTGATTTCTAGCAGTGGGACTTCTCCTGTAGAAAGTTTGCGGTCAGTATTGAAGTACAAGTCTGATGATATTGTAATGGTTGAAAATGCAGGTTTATATAAGAGATATTTAACTAAATCTGAAAGCATGTTTGAATATTATTATTTTTCGAGTAGTAAGCTTGAGGTTTTTGTTTCGTGCTCAAAACCACCGGGTGACGGTTATGCTATGTGCAGAACCATCAGTGGAGAAATTTTTAAGGGTGTGTATTTGTCTTGTTATTTCTCTAAATCTTTGCTGAGTAATGTGATGTTAATAGAGAGTGACTTACGTAATTTATTAAATGATTTTAAAACGGGAAATGAAATATGAGTGAGCATGAACTTACAACTGAGCAATTGGAGGAAGTTTCTGATTTTCTCGCGGAGGGTGATTATCAAAGTGCTTATGGCGTTATAGAAAGCGCTACAAATGGAACTGATTATAATGCAAATAGTTGGTTCGATCATGCTGCAGCGATTAATTCAGGTTCGGGGCCAGCATCCCAATTTATCCGAACCTATATGGATGTTGCCACGGCACTTGGTTTTGGTGACGATAATAATTTAACAACTGAGCAGCACGAGCAAGCATCAGATTTGATTGCAGAGTCAGTATTAAACTCAATCATTGAAAGCAATGGTGTACTGCCTGATGTACAGGAAATTATTGATACAGATAAAGAGGTCGCGGTAGATTTTTTGGGAATTGATCCTCTTGAATGGGGGGGGGACGCCAGGGCAACGTGAGAGTTTTTACTGCGTCAGGCATAGGTGTGGTTAATTTTTTATCCAGTAAAATAAATTTTTCTTTCTGTGACTATTTATATTTAAGCCGATAAATTTAAAATGTGTTGGGTATATTGTGCATTAAATTTTTCTACATTATTTTATGTAATGGTTAATAGCCTACACCTAAAATGCTTAATTGAAATCTGTAGAGATAGGTGATTTTTTTCCCTAAAAAATAATAAAAATAAACGGTTAGTTGAATCTTACATTTATTTTTGACAATGCTAATAGCTTTTACCTATAAGTGCGATAAGATGTATTCCATATGTGCGTGTCCAAAATCGATCTCTTATTTATTTAGGATAATTCTGATAGCTTTTTGCTATAGCATCGAAAGCGTTGTTCGCAATATATGCCTGTCCCAGATTGACCCCTGTCGTTTGTTAATCGCTATTCGGTAGTCGTTAAAATTAAAGTCGAGTATTTTGAGTCGAGTTATCAATTGTTAATGCAAATATTAATAATTATCATTTGCGCATAAGGACAAGTTTAGATAGTATCTTGTCCGTCTTGGAAAGACAGTAAGACTTCACCAGGGATAGCCATCTCACTTCAAACTTCAGTAATTACGCAAACAGGCGAAATTTTTATCCGGTTTGTTTTTTCTATTGATACTTACTGCTCAATCGCTATTAAAATTATATTCGAGTGTTTTTAGTCGAGCCATAGTTTGGTATATGAAAATATCTAATGCTAATAATTACTTTCATTTTTTTTAAAAAAAGTACTTAGATATGATCCGCCCTGTCTTGGAAAGGCAGTAAGACTTCACCAGGGATAGTCATCTCATTTCAAATTTCATCTAGCTAAGTAAAGGCACAAGCAAGCGCACGTTTTATACGCTTTGTTTGTCTTTATTTATTGTTACTGACTTTTCAATAGTTATTAATGTTAATGATTATCATTTGCATTAAGGTAAAGGTTTTGATAGTATCTGCCCTGTCTTGGAAAGACAGTAAGACTTCACCAGGGATAGTCATCTCACTTCAAATTTCAGTTAGCGCCAGTAGAAGCTCAAATACTCGCACGTTCATACGGTTTGTTTGTCTTTATTTATTGTTGCTGACTATTTAATAGTTATTA
>CAJWZU010000024.1 GCA_913050115.1 uncultured Cellvibrionales bacterium | reverse complement strand
CAGCCTTAGCTCTACTAGTTAAAGCTCTTTCACGCCTGTACCGATGTTAGGCGCAATCTTGCGCGCCCCTCATTTCAAAACTTTGCACCTAACACCCCAAAAAGCCCATTAATATCAATACCTTAAAAAATCACTCAGGCAATCAATGAAGGTTAAATGCTAATGTGCACTTAACAACAATTATGCCTCTTACTGGTGCAATTTGATTGGATTTTAACCTATTAACACGTAGTATTTACGGCTCAGATACACAGTTAAAAATAAAAATAAGGGTCGGTGTTATCGGCCATCTAGGCCGGTATGAACTATCCTCTGGGTTAAATTGCTGCATCGGTTATGCGCGTTTTTATGAAGCGTTAGGTCTATCTGGGCTTATCTAGGCTGGGCTGGGCTGGGCTGGGCTGGGCTGAACTGAACTGAACCGAACTGAACCGAACTGAACTGACGTATACCGCACACAACACAGCTATGTATTTTGGCTTAAGTAAATAACACCGGATGCCGACCAATCAAGACGGGCGAATATTGCACCCTCAGCTTGCTCAGCGATAGGTTGAGGTGATTATATTAATGTCTGAAAAACTGTAACTGGTCTGTAACAGCACCAGATTGACAGTAGGCTGACGATGACTCAGTGAGATGTTTGACTACACTGTTATCAGGTTAACAAAAGCAATTATGTAACTGTATTAACGAGGGATGGGATGAGCGCTCAAAAAAAGCTGATTCGGCAGAAATTTCGCGACTCGGTATTAAAGAGAGACCGCAGTAGGTGCGTATTTTGCAAGGCTACGGACAATATAGACATCCATCACATTACCGATCGCACCCTGATGCCTGCTGGCGGCTATGTTAAAGAGAATGGTATTGCCCTATGTCCGCTGCATATGGCGATGGCGGAGAAGTTTGACCAGAGCGACGGCGAAGCCTCTGTGGAGCTCTTTAATCCGGCTCAGTTGTACCGCAAGGTCGGTTCCAGTTACGACAAAGCCGTGGCCGCCTCGCAACGCTTAGAGAGATAACAGCGAGCGCTTAACTGATATAAAGCGATACAAACTGCAGGCGGTGGCTAACCAGCCATGATTTTTAGCACCCCCAGATTAACAGCCTTGATCGTTTTGTCGGCTCTGCCCAGTGTATCCCTAAGAAACTTAAAAGAAGAGCGAACCAATAGCCGTGAATGAATACCCTGCCCTGCAGCCCTTGCTTGGCGGTCTTCATACTGCAATGCAGGGGGCTTATCTTTTTAATTTACTTCAGGCTCTTGTGATAACCCTCTGCTCCCTATGCAATGCTACTGCGAGGTATAGGGTTAAAATGAACGTGCAGCGAGAAATAATATAGAGATTCTATGCCGCGTCTGTGTGGGTAAAAATTGTTGCATAAATGTTACCGGTGAAAAAGTGCAGAGCTAGCTGCTGACGCTGTGCAAAAATTATTAAAGATTAAGGCGGGTAGACCACTGCCAAAAATAAGCAGATGCTGAACATATGCTTTACATTATTCATCATTAATGGCAAAAAATAATTTTACCTTAGAACCTCGCACAACTTAATAACCCGGTTTTTAAGCAACGGCATTTAAGCATAACATGCACTTTATTATGCTTAGAAAACTCTAGACCGAGATAACATGCGCCCCCTTAATGACAGATTATTTTGGCCACGCCCTAGCCGTCTTCCATTGCTGTAGGAATTCGATTTTTAGATACATTTTTTTTCATAAGATAATGCCGATACTCTAGTGTAACGAGTATTTTTAATAGCCATAAATATTGCTGAATGTGGCAAGTAATTAAACCGATGTGACTAAAATTCTTATTAACTTGCCCAGAACAAATAAAATCTATCAAACTGTGATGGATTTTTTGACGGGTAAGCGTGTGTCAATTATGCTGGCAGTGAAGGCATCACTTTGCCGAAATCAATATTTGGCATTATCGGCATAACTTCAGCCAGGAGTGGATTAAATGAGTTCGGATAAAATCACTTTTGTTGTTAACGGTCACAGCTACGCTATTAGCGCTAGTGAACCCGAGACGCTAACAGCTATAGCCGCAACTGACCGCAAGGCATTAATTACTGTATTAGAAGCCGTTAAACAACAGCAGAAGGCCAGCGAGCAACGTGCCGACCAGATATTAATGCAAACCGCAGTGCCAATAAGCGACAACCTTGCGACAGCCATCAAACCCGAACGCCTAGGTCGCGGCGATGCTGAAGCAGTGATGGCGCGTTTAATTTTAGAAGAAAAGGCCAAACAAAAAAATCCACCCAGCGAGCGGATTTTTTACAAATGGATTATTGGCTTTGCGGCCTTAGTTATAATGGCAATATTGGTATTTTAACGGCCCTAGTATTTAAAACCTGCACATCAATAACTATCAACCCGGACACCCTCGATGGCTGACGGTGAGATGTATCCAAGTGACAAATCCAAATTAAGACAACTAGGGCGCTTAGTGCCCCATAGACCTCATCAAGGGCAGTAATTTATGCTGCGCAAGTCAGTAGATGAGCCATGAATTAGCCAATCATTTAACAAAATTTAAGGATTAAATAATCTATAGCTAGGTCGATTGCTTGAACGTGTTACCGCCAACAATAGTCATTATGAAGCTTCGCTTTACAGGTAAAAATCATCTATTTAGCGCTAGCGCATCCGTTTTATAGCAGGAATCGGGTAAACTGGGTATTCATTTTCAGGTAATCGGCATCCCATGGCCTACATTCATTCGCCTTGTACCAATCAATGCAATCTTAGCGACAGCAAGGTCTGCCTTAGCTGCCATCGCACCTTAAAAGAGATATGTGACTGGTCAAAAGTCAGCAATGCGCAAAAACAACGCATTTTGGATCGCCTGAAAGAGTTGGGCCATCGCTCCGAATAATTACAGGTACAAAAAAGAGGCACTAATAAGCGCCCCTTTTTACACAACAATTTATACCGCTATTGATACAAACGGCTTGTACACGAACGGCCTAAAGGCTTACTCGTCTTCGTCAAAATCCAACTTACCTTCGAAATAGCCGGTCTTGGCCATTACTTCAACGTAGAAAGATTCCAGTTTCTCGGCTACCGCAGCGTCAATGGCCTTGTTGATCTCGGACGGGAATACGGTCTTGGCTTCAGCTTCAGTATTACCGAATTTGCAGTCAAAATCCCAGAAATCGACATCATCGGGCAGCGTTTTTTTGCGCTCGCGCTTGAAGTACTTTTTAATCTCATTCTTGGCGGCGTCACTGACGCGATCGACGTGCAGCTTGGGGTGAACGAGTGAGAATGTCTTTTTCATATTGATCCTGAGAGTGATCCTGGGGGTAATCCAGAAAGTGCCCGCCCAACAAGGACGCGATGATGCATTTTACTCGCCCGCCATTTAGTCCACAATAGCACCCTCTAACTCTTTCCAAGCCTAGAGGTCTGTTGAACAGGTTTTTAAGCTTTGGTACACCGAAAATACAACTGGAATAAGCACTATGTCACTGTTATCTCGACTGTTTAAAAGCAAAGCCCCCGCCGCTCCTACTTTGGAGGAGCGCATTGCCGCCCTAACCAGCGCTGATAGCGAAGAGCTATTAGCCTGCGCTCAGGGTGATAACATTGACGCATTACGCATCGCCGCGATCGCCCTGCTGCCTTTTAGCACGGCCCTGAAAGATCTTGCTCTTAACCATACGAGTGATTCGGTAAAGCGCGCCGCTCAAATCCGCTTGGGCCAGTTATTCGAAGCCGCTGCTATCGACATGGCGAGTTTGATTAACGGTGTCGCTAACACCCAGCAACAATTGCTGCTAACCCAGTTTTCAGCCAAAGCCAGCCTTGAGGTGATAGGCCAAATAGACGATTCACAGGCCCTACTGGATTTGGCCGTTGATGCGGCTGTGGCGAGTGTACGTCAGGCCGCCGCTGATAGAATTTTAGACTTTGATACTTTAGGTCAACTACTCAAAAGCAGTAAAAATAAAGACAAGGCTGTTTATAAACTGGTCAAGAGCAAGCTCGACCAGCATAAGGCACAAAATAAGAAAGCCGCAGAACTTAGTGCCAGCGCTGCCACCCTGTGCGAGAGCGCCGAGTTATTAAGCCGTGTTGAAGGTGATCAAAGTGAAAAAATTGAACAGCTACAGCGCCGTTGGAAAGCCTTACAACAACAGGGGGAACTAAACGCTGCGGCACAATCGCGCTTCAATGAGGCCTTGGCACGGCATCAACAGCAGCTTGACGACGAGCAAGCCGCTGTTGATGCCGTGTTAAAAGCCCAAACTGACGCCAGCGATGCCGAAGTCGCCCGAGTAACGGCCTTGGCCGCCCAACAGCAAGCTCTTGCCGCTGAAACTGTGGCTATGGTGGCTGCACCTCTGGTGCAAGTGAACGCTCTGTTAGCCGATATTTACAACAGCGATAACTTCAGCCCAGACACTACGGCCAGTTTTGCAACGGCGTTAAAACTAAGCCGCAACCAAATTGATGAACTGGCTACCGAAGCCATGCAGTCAGATGTAGTACAGCAATTTGTTCGACTGCACCAAGACACCACAGCCACTTTACAGCTGTGTGCCGAGCAAGGCTCAGTGGCGGAGCTTCACGCCAAGCTCTGCGGTGACAATAAAGATGATACTGACAGTAGAGACACCGCAGCCCGCGCGCTTGACAAAATTTTGCGTGCCACTAAGCATCTACCGGAAAGTCATTCGGTCGAAATTATTGTGCAGGCTCGCACAGCACTGAATGAACACAAAACCGCACAAAAAGCGTTAAAGCAAGAGCAGGACAGCCAGCGTCGAAAACTGTCTGACTTATTGCGCCGCGGCCTGCATGCGGTGGAAGACAACAATCTGCGCCGCGTAGCAGGTATCAGTCGCGATGTAGAAAAGCTGGCCCCTGCACTGGCCCCGCTACCAGCGGGAATGGCGAGTAAAGTCGAGGATTTGGCTACCGGCCTTGCCAAACTTCGCGACTGGCACAGCTTTGCTACCGAGCCTAAAAAACAAGCACTGCTCAGCCAAATGGAAGCCCTCATCGGCAGTAGCTTACATCCCGCCGACCTAGCCTCACATGTGCAGCGCCTACAAGACGAATGGAAAAGCTTAAGTAAAGGCGGCAAGAGCCAAGATGAAGACCTATGGCAGAAATTTCAAACGGTTGCCAATAAAGTTTATGAGCCCTGCCACGAGCATTTTGATGACTTGGCCAAAGTACGCGATGAAAATCTGGCTAAGCGAAAAATGCTGCTCGAGCAATTACAGAACTATATCGCCAGCAACGACTGGAATACAGCCGACTGGCGCGATGATAACTGCAAAGCTGTCGAACAACTGCGTCAGCTAGCTCGCGAGGAATGGCGCCGCTACTCGCCGGTAGCGCGCAATCTTAATCAGGAGTTGCAGCAGAGCTTCGAGCAATACCTCGACACCATCAGCGCCAGTATCGATGCTTATTTACACATCGGCAAAGCCGCCAAACAACAGCTGATCACACAGGCCGAGCAACTGGCCAGCGGTGACGATAACAGCAAAGCCATCGACGGCATTAAACGCCTGCAGGCCCAGTGGAAAAACGCCGGCCGCTGCAATCACAAAGACGACAGGAAATTATGGAGCGATTTCCGCGCTCACTGCGACAGTGTCTTTACCCTGCGCGAGCAGCAATTTGCGGCACAGGATATCGAGCAGACCACCAATCAGGTAGCAGCCGAAGCGGTTATCGCTGCACTAGAAAAACTGCAGGCCTTAAATGGTCAGGAATTTCTGGATGACGCCCATAACGTTGATGAACTAAATCAGCAATACTATGCCATCGGCAACCTTCCTCGTGCCACCCGCGCAAAACTGTCCACTCAATTTAAGCAATTGAGTGAAACACTGAGCAATAAAGGCAGCATTGAACGACAGCAAATAAAAGATCAGGCATGGCAGGCGATATTTTCCGCCAGTGATAGCGTGCGTGATTTTGAATGGCAAAAAATAGATGTCGAACACGCTAAAGAGACTCTGGAGGCGGCCAGTAATAACTGTCCAAGCGTGGCCAAAGTCGCTCTGCAAGCAATTCAGCAGCGTTTTAACACACCGGCCAGCGATATAAATAGCCAACAAAAGAATGAAGCCAAGCTGCTGCAACTGTGCCTGCGCGCCGAAATTCTCACCCGCCTTGACACTCCAGAAGCTTATAAAGCTGAGCGTATGCAATACCAGATTACTCAGATGAGCCAAGGCCTGGGCCAAGTCGAAAAAATCGATGCCGATAGCCCGCACACCTATACCTTAGAGTGGCTGAGTATTGGTGCGGGTCTTGAAAGCAGCTACGCCAGTTTATGGCAGCGCTTTAACCTTTGCTTGGATGCGATGAAAAAGTCATAGTATTCGACGAGAAATCGCTGTAGTTCAAATCAAAAGCCTCAACTTTTTAGTTGGGGCTTTTTCTTACATTTATTATTGTAGTGATTCTATGTCTAACGCCAATAGCTTAATTGTGCTCGATTTCGAGACTACCGGCTTATCGCCCACGATGGGCGACCGCGCCATAGAGATAGGCGCAGTGCTAATTGAAAATGGGGCAATTACTGATCGCTTTCAACAGCTGATGAATCCGGGTTTACGAATCAGCGGTTTTGTCGAAAGTTATACCGGCATCAGCAATACCATGCTTGCCGATGCAAAGCCCTGCGCACAGGTCATGAATGAGTTTGCCGACTTTATCGGCGATCACAACTTACTGGCACACAACGCCAGCTTCGATCAACGCTTTTTGGATGCAGAGTTAACGAGGATTAACCGAAGCTATGGCGGCAAAATGATCTGTTCGCTGCTAGCGGCCAGGCGTATCTTTCAGCATGCGCCCAATCACAAGCTAGGCACTCTCGTTCATTACGCCGGTCTTGCTGTCGAGGGTAACTTCCATCGGGCTTTATTTGATGCCGAGATGACCGCTAAAGTGTGGCTAGCTATGCTGGAATCTATTAAGCAGCGCTATTCACTGAATAATATTTCCTTTGCACTGATGCAAAAAATGTGTAAAACCCCGAAAAAATCAGTGCAGGCACTACTAAACAAAGAGATGAACAAAGAAATTAATAAAGACATGAACAAAAAGTTACATAAAGAATTACATAAAGAGCTGATAAAATAGCGACCGCAGAGCTTGCGTGAATTATTACTGTGGTTTTTTATCTCTATTAATAACCTGCCAATCAGCCACTCGTGGGTCCATCACTCCAAAGCGTTGATAGATTTTTTTAATATCACCACGCTCACGCATTTTACTTAAGCCTGATTCTAAGGCGGTAAATATTGCCTCGCCATCCGGGTGCTTTTTAGAGACTAAAAAATGACGACTTTCGGGAAAGAACACTTTCATTCCTGTAATGGGTACAATTTTATCGCCCATATGGGTGAATGAAAAGTCGTCTTCTCCCTGAAAAGCAAATAGTAGAACATCAGCTTTTTGTTTGGCCACCATTGTTAGTGCGGCGTCCATACAGTCGACAGGATGTATGTGCTCAAACTTTAACGATTCCAGAATAGACCAGTCAGTATGCCAGCTCGGATGACTGGCGGCAGTGAGTAACGACAATTGATCAGGTTTAGAAGCAAGAGCACGCGTATTGTCTATAGAGGTATACAACCCTACAGGGTATTCGCCAGCGGCCAGTACAGGTTGTGTGATATAAAAATCATCACGTTTATCGCTAATATCCGCCAGTGAATAGGTTTCGACAAAAGTGGCGGTTCGACCCGTTTGGGTCAATAAAAAAGTGCGCTTTAAGTTGGCGGTTTCCGACTTTAATACCACTGATAATGGTTGCTCAGATTGCATCATCGCGGTTTTAAAAATATGTATTTCAGACACTATTCTTTGACTTTGCTGTAACAACAAGGATTGTTCATCGAGCATAAAACCGGGACGAGCTTGCAGCAGAGACAAATACTCTTGAAGTGGCTTTTCTGTCGCGTATACACCTACATTGCGCGCAAACGTTACGCCACTGGTGAGCATAAGCAAAATCGCTAATAAAACATGAGTCAAATATATCCCCCTCACCTTTACTATCACCCCCAGTATCACTCTCGAATGTATCAACGGCTCTTATCTATTGCGGACCAAGTCGTCGCATACTAATATTATTTGTGCTTCAGTAGCTGTTCGACTCTTGTATTTATATATATATTCTATGCATATAACAACACAAACAGTTATAGATTCTATAGCAGCGACACACTCGGAGATCTCCAATGTACGGTTCATGTCTTTGCTCTAAAGTTAAGTACCAGTTAACGCCCCCATTTAAGCTATTTCAATATTGCCACTGCTCGCGCTGCCAGAAAGTGACGGGCAGCGCTCATGCCGCCAATATTTATATCAAAGCCGAACAACTAGAATGGCTTCAAGGCGCCGATCAGATAGGTCGCTTTGAGTATCCCGACGCTAAGTACTATGCCACCCAGTTTTGTAAAAACTGCGGCTCTAACCTGCCCTGGCAGGTAAAAGGCGGCGACACAGTAGTGGTACCGGCGGGAACCTTAGATGATGCTACTAGCGAACTAAAGCCTAAGCAGAGCATTCACTGGCGTTCTCGCGCCCCTTGGTATGAAGAGACCAGCAGTCTGTGTAAATTTGACGATACACCACCGCGCCAGCCGCAATAAAAAACTCGTGCAGTCTTCTTAAACAGCCAGCACTGCGTCTGTTGGCATCTAATTAGACACCGACTTGCACAGGGTCTAACCGCAGCTGTTACTAAATCGAAAGCCAGAGCGAGTTAGTGTCGATTTTTACCTGCATCAGCCCTATTAACGCTGCTACCGACTAACCAGTGATGAGCGCAACAGAAGTCTCTGGCCTTATTAAAGACTCGCCCTGCTCGGAAGCCCCAGCGACGTCCTTGCAACCTTTCCGGCAGCAGATCACTCAGCGATATCGGCACAGTGACTGTCACATCGCCTATAGCGGGTCAACCGGCGATTTATTACAAATCGTCAAGCCTGTTATAAAAGCAGTATTCAGGCGCTTTAAACTCTGTAAAATGAGCTTTAATCAACGTGTTAAACCCACTCGTTCATCAGTATTTAGGAATTGTCTATGCCAAACACCCCAAAACGCAATCGCCGCCAGAACAAGAAATTGCACATTGGCGAGTTCGCCGTGCTCGGTTTTGCCTTTTCGTGCAAGCCAGAAGCCGACTTTAACACCGTCTTCGACAGCTTAATTAGCGTAATGGATGAGCGCGGGCTTCAGATCTGGGCCGAGGGTACTGCCGACAGCTTTGATGCCTACATCACCTCGAGCCAACGCTATGGTTCCACCAGTGACGAAGACCGTAATGCCATAGAAACATGCCTCAAGGCTCAAACTGGTCTCAATGATATATCAGTATCTGAGCTGTCCGATGCCTACTACGGCTAATTCTTAAACTTACATTACAGGATTCAAACTCATGTTAAATAAGATTCGCGCACTGTCATTATTTGCCCTGCTACTTAGCGCCACGAGTACTTATGCCGCCGACGTCGACGCCGACGCAAAAACAGCACCCGTAGCAACCCCCAACCCTATTGCCATTATCAGTACCACTGTGGGCGAAATCACCCTACAACTTTACGCCGACAAATCACCGGTAACCGTGGCCAATTTTATTGACTATGCCAATAGCGGTTTCTATAACGGCACTATTTTTCACCGTGTTATTAAAAACTTCATGATTCAAGGCGGTGGCTTTAACAAAGACATGGTCAAAAAGAACACCAAAGCGCCCATTATTAACGAGTCATTGAATCGCGTTGCCAACAGTAAATACACTATCGCTATGGCCCGCACCAGCAATCCCAACAGCGCCACCGCGCAGTTCTTTATTAACACCCAGGACAACGTTAGTTTAAACGTCACGCGCGAGCGAGCAGGTTATGCGGTATTTGGCCAAGTCATCAATGGCAAGGATGTGGTTGATAAAATTGAAAATAGCGAAACCAAAAAAGTAGCTGCCTATAGCGATGTGCCTGCAGAGCAGATTGTGATTACTAAAGTTGTCATTAAATAACACTGCTGCGGCGCCGACAGTATCGAAATTTTTGTAATAATTTACGGTAACGCCAGCTTAATGTTAGTGGCTGAGCGTGCCCGTTATGTGTAAATGATCATGTAATAAACGCTTTGTATGTTGCCGATAAGATCAAAAAATCAGTCAAACATGCAACAGCATCAGCCGCTACAAACTAAATAAAAATATTCTCTATTGTTCGGCTTATTTACTTTTTAACAGAGCTAATTATGAAAAAAATCGTCTTTCTCAGCGTTCTTGTGGGTCTAATCAGCGGCTGCGAAACCAGCGCACATGCCTATAATATGTATCAGCAAGGCAGTGCCGGCTTCTCTTGCAACGATATCAGCAAAGCCTTTTCTGCCTATAAACGCGACCGCCACTCTAACGATGGCCTAGCGGTATTAGTGCCGCTAATGGCCAGCGCCGGTGGCGTTAATACTGCCAGTGCCGGCACTACTTCGGACGCCTATTATGAACAGGCCAAGAGCGCAGCAAATATTGGCTTGATGGTGCAGGGCTGCCCTGTCATTTATTAAAGAATGGCAGAATAATTTCCGCTAAAATACATTCACTTTTTCTTTTAAGGTATTCTCTATGTCTAAAGCAACCGTCCATAATCGTCGCCAGCGCAAGAAACTCCACCTCGCTGAGTTTGCGGTACAGGGCTTTGATCTCTCCTGTCAGGTAGCGCTAAAAGAAGAAGCTGAGTTAGATGCCTTCTTCAAAAGCTTGGCCGCCTTTATTCATTCTCAGCAACTGCTGATCTGGGCCGATGGTGACGCCGGTCAGCTGTCTGCCTATGTAACGTCCAACCAACGCTATGGCTCGGTTAGCGATGACAACCGCAAAGCGATTGAAGCTTGGCTGCACACTAAACCCGAGCTATCCGAGATTAGCATCGGCGCATTGGTTGATACCTATTACGGGTAAAGAGGCGGATAAAGAGGCGGTTCAGCTGCGCTTTAATTCAAATGCTTAAATACACTGTAGCCATTGGCCTGACCAAGCCCAAGAGCCCGACCAATGTCGGCTCAATAATGCGTGCCGCTGGTTGCTATCGCGTCGACTCGGTGTCTTATACCGGCGAGCGTTACAATCGTGCAGTCAAGTTTCAGACCGACACCAAACTGGCACAAACGAAAATACCGCTAACAGGCGTCGAGTCTCTGCTCGATGCTGTTCCCGCTGGGGCCAAGATTGTCTGCGTAGAACTGGTAGAGGGCGCCACCCCACTGCCAGAGTTTAAGCACCCTGATAATGCCTTTTATATTTTTGGTCCAGAAGACAACACGCTCTCTCAAGGCATCATCGACCGCGCCGATGCGGTGGTCTATATACCTACCGTTGGCTGCATGAATTTAGCCGCTACTGTTAATGTTGTGCTCTATGACCGCCTGGCAAAATCAGCCCATATCAGTGGCGATGAATTGATTCGCGCCAGCCGCGACAAAAATAATAATATCAAACTGAGTCATAGCTAATGCCGATTGAGCGGCTATTTATTGCTACTGTAGCCGGCGGCGAACAGCGCGCAGTTGCATCTTTTGAGCTCATTGCGGGGCAAGGCATAGTCGGCGATCGAAATTTTGGTTTGAGCAAATGGCCGGGGCAAAACATCACTTTTATCGAACGTGAGCAAATCGAGGCCTATAACCTAGCCTTTGCGCAAAACCTCCAGCTCAGTGACACTCGCCGCAGCGTGATTACCTCAGGGCTTCGCCTAAATGATCTGGTCGGCCAGCAATTCACTATTGGCGCGGTCACATTTTTTGGCGTAGAACTGTGCGAACCCTGCTCTGATCTTGGTGAACGTCTGCAAAATAGCCGCATATCCAAAAACGATGTGGTCAAAGCCTTCACTCATAAAGGGGGTCTGCGCGCCGATATAATCAGCAGTGGCAATATTAGCCTTGGAATGAACATTCTACTTGCCAGCAACCACTCTGAGAGCCACTTGTGAACCCCGATCAGTACCTGCAACCGGTCAAAAAATGGCTCGAGACCATCGTAGTCGGCCTTAATCTCTGCCCCTTTGCCAAGCGCGAGCTGGTAAAAAATCGCGTCCGCTTTCAATTGAGCGAAGCGACAACCACTGCGGCGCTTTTAACCGAGCTTAAAGATGAAATCATTCAACTCGACGAAAATGACAGCATAGAAACTACCCTACTCATTCACCCGTGGGTGCTCGATGATTTCTTTGACTACAACCAGTTTTTAGACAGCGCCGATCGATTGTTAGTCGAGTTAGACCGCGACGGCATCTATCAAATTGCCAGCTTTCACCCAGACTACCAGTTTGGCGGCACTGAGCCTGAGGATGTGGAAAACTACAGCAACCGCGCCCCCTACCCTATCTTGCACTTACTGCGCGAAGACAGTTTGGAGGTGGCCATTACCAACTACAAAGACTCCGATTTAATTCCCGCCAATAATATAGCCCTGCTCGAAAGCATGGGAGTAAAAAGGGTTCAGGCTTTATTAAAGAACTGCAGCAGAAGCTAGTCTGCCAGTAAAATCTTTATTCAACAGAGAAATAGCATGTCAAAAGTTACCATACAATTCGAATACGAAAAAGAAACTAAAAATTCTGTGCGCTACGCCGAAGTTCCCGAAGACGGCAAGGCACCCATTGTGGGCTCGCTCTATGTACAAAAGTGGTTTGCCGGCAACAGTAAAAACATAGCCATCACTATCGATAAAAAAGACTAATATGGCGCTCTCTCGCCGCCTTAATCAAATCGATCGAATGGTCACTAAGCACTACAGTCATATTTGGGACTGTTGTTGTGATCATGGTTTGCTGGGTATGAAGCTATTAGAGCGAAGCGCGGCTGACGCCCTGCACTTTGTCGATATGGTCGAACCCTTAATGTGCGAGCTCGAAGCGCAGCTAAAAAAATATGCGGCGCCAACCGATAACTGGCAGGTACACTGCTTGGATGTGGCGCACTTGCCTATTGCTCAGACGCCCGCAGAAGACTCTCACCTAGTTATCATTGCTGGTGTCGGTGGCGACCTAATGATTGAGCTAGTGACAAAAATTCTGGCGAATAACCCCTCCCGCGTTATCGAGTTTTTGCTCTGCCCGGTGTATCAACAGTACAAGCTACGCTTGGCACTGATTAAGCTGGGATTAAATTTAGAGGCAGAGTATCTGCTGCGCGACAATAAGCAGTTTTATGAAATTATTCATGTGACGGTGAATAATGACCCGGCAAGGTCAGAGCAATTATCGCCAGTAGGCAGCCTAATGTGGGACTTCTCTCAACCTGAGCACCGCGACTATCGCCTGCGCATGATTGAACATTATCGGCGGATGCAAAATAACAACCCCAAAGCCGCTGAGGTAGTGAAGCAGTATCGGGAACTTAAATAAAAATTATTTTTATCGGAAAGTCTAGCAACGCGTCTAAAATGTTGGACAGACATTAAGCACACTTAAGCACATGTTCTTAATAGTTGCATAGATCTTGCCTGCTGCGCGCTAAGTTTACACGCAACGCTCCTATTAAAAATACTATAAACCGCAATCTCTCCACAATATACAGCTGTTATTTAAGGGCTTTGTCAGCTGTAATCAACTAAACAGTGATGGTAAAACTGCTGCTGTATGTGCGCGGTTTGATTACCATACCCGTTTTAACAGAGGCCATTCAGGGCGCTCAGGGATATTCATTTCGTCGATAGTAAAAGACATGACCTTAGCTCGTTACCCTGAGAATCAGTGACCCTGTGAAAAAATAATTCATGCTTTGTGTGCAGTAATTAGGCAGTATTTTTGCTAAAATCTGGCTTTTAAAGGCGACGCGTCAAATTGATACGTTAGCTTAATGTTTTGATGACTTTTCTAGGTGAGACGATGACCTCCTTCAGTAAAATAATGATTCTGCTTCTGTCTGTGCTCTTGTGGCCTAATTTAGCTATAGCGGATGATCTCAATGGTGCTAATACTGCCTGGATATTGACCTCTACCGCGTTGGTTTTGTTTATGACACTGCCCGGTCTAGCACTTTTTTACGGCGGTTTGGTGCGCAGTAAAAATGTCTTGTCGGTATTGGTGCAGTGTTTTGCAATCGCCAGCATCGCATCGTTACTGTGGTTAATGCTGGGCTATAGCTTGAGTTTTACCGAAGGCAACAACTGGATCGGTGATATGAGTCGCTTTATGTTTGCCGGCATAGGTCGCGATACTCTGGCGGGCGATATTCCTGAGAGCCTCTTTGCAATGTTTCAAATGACTTTTGCAGTGATCACACCGGCACTGATGATAGGTGGGTTTGCCGAACGCATGAAATTCTCCTCAATGTTAATTTTCTCTGCTTTGTGGCTAATTTTAGTCTATGTGCCGATTTGTCACTGGGTCTGGGGCGGCGGCTGGTTGGCTGATATGGGCCTACTTGATTTTGCTGGCGGTACGGTGGTGCATATCACCGCCGGTGTCGGTGCTTTAGTCGCGGCCTTGGTCTTAGGGAATCGCAATGGCTACCCCAAAAAAGCCATGCCCCCGCACAATATGACCATGACCATGACCGGAGCCGGTATGTTATGGGTAGGCTGGTTTGGCTTTAACGGCGGCAGTGCGCTGGCGGCGAATGGCGACGCCTCTATGGCTATTTTGGTCACCCATATATCGGCCTCGGCCGGTGCGCTAACGTGGATGGTTATTGAGTGGATAAAGTATGGTAAACCCAGCGCACTGGGTATCGCCACGGGTATGGTAGCTGGTTTAGGTACCATTACGCCGGCATCGGGCTTTGTCAGCCCCCCAGCCGCATTAATTATTGGTATTGCTGCCGGTATTGTGTGTTTCTATGCGACCCAGCTCATTAAGCGTAAATGGCTTATTGATGACTCTCTGGATGTATTTCCTGTGCACGGTGTCGGCGGTATTCTCGGGACGATATGTGCTGGATTCTTTTGCTCAACCGAACTGGGTATTTTCTCTGGCTACGGTTTTGGCGGTGATAACCACTCTATTGGTGAGCAGCTAGGTGTGCAATTCACCGGCGTGGCTGCAACCTTTGCGTACACCGCCGTGGTCAGCTACATCCTGCTTAAATTTACCGGCCTACTGACATCGGGCTTACGTGTTACCGCCGACGAAGAGCTGCAAGGCTTAGATTTGGTGTTACACGAAGAAGAAGGTTACAAACTTTAGCCAGTAAATGCGAGGCCGATTGAGTTCTTATTCAATCGGCCTCGCTACTTTTCTCAAGCGCGCTTCCCTCCAGAGGTACGGCCTAAACTCGGCAAACTGCCCAACAGTTTGCCGATTTTAGGCTCGTTTTAAGTAAAAAATCTTTGCCCAAACACTGCCAACGGCCGTTTGAAACTAAGCCTAAAGGCTGACTTCGACTGCCGCGTCTGTGTTATTTTTACGACTAAGCCTGAGCAATAGCAGCAGTGCGAGGGCGGCGGAAAACATAAATCCACAGATTAAAGGCTGCACGCTGCCGTCATAGGTTTGCCCGATAAGCCCCCCCACAAAAATGGATATTAACGTCTGCACAGACGAGATACAGGAGGTTGCCGTACCGGCGATATGGCCCAATGGGATCAACGCTAGGGTATTTAAATTACCAAATAGTATGCCAAAGTTAAAAAATACCAGTGCCAAATAAATTAGCATTAACGACAAGCTTGGCTGAGACTCTAAATACATCAAGTAGAATAAAAATAGCAGTGACAGTACAGAGATTGCAATCAGAGACAATACGCATAAGTTGTGTAGTTTAAATTTCATCACCAGCATGGAATTGGCATAAGACGACACCCCTATGGCCAGAGCCAAGGCACCAAAGACCATAGCAAACCAGTCACCCAACTGATACTGCACCTGCAGTATTTGCTGAGCCGAACTTAAGTAGCCCACAAAGGCACCAAATATCAGCCCCGACGCCAGCATATAGTTGCGACTAGAAGAACGGCTTAATGTCTCGACCATGGCCGCTACAATATGACTGGGCACTAATGAGGGTCGGTCATTACAGGGCAGAGTTTCTGGCTGGCGAAAGTACAGCCACAGCAGAGCGATAACCGCGACGATAAAAAGTAGGACAAAGATAGCCCGCCATGGGAACCACAACAGCACCAGTTGGCCAACCGAGGGGGCAAGTACTGGTACTAAAATGAACACCATCATTATTAACGACATTATCCGAGCCATATCTCGGCCCTGATATTTATCGCGAATCATAGCAATAGTGAGCACCCGGCAAGATGCTGCGCCAAAACCCTGCAGCACACGGCCCAGCAATAGGGTATTAAAGTCAGCCGCCAGTAAGGCTATTAAGTCGCCCAGTAGAAAAATACCGACGCCAATATAAAATATTTTTTTGCGACCGAAGGAATCTGACAGGGGGCCGTAAATTATCAAGCCTAAAGCCATACCAAAAAAGACTGAGGAGATAAGCCACTGCGCCTTGTTGGGATCGGTCAACTGAAAGCTCTGTCTTACCTCACCCAACGCCGGCAGTACGGAATCAATACTAAGCGCCAACAAGGACATCAACAGGGCCATCAATGCGATGAACTCTTTATTGCCTGTGCCCGTTAGCGGCTTTGTCGGTTCTATCATTAAAGCCCTCCTATGATTGACAATAACCGTAAATCTTGCCAATTATACGATTAATTGGTGTCACAAACGCCAAGACTTTGGCGCCTCTAGCATCCACATTGTCTGCGCGCTTGTGTCACATAGGATTTGCGTTCATTCTAAGTAAAAAACACCTTTTCATGACTGCTACAAGGATATTCCTCGATGAAATATCGAAAACTCGGCCGTACAGATTTAGATATCAGCCTCATCGGTTTAGGCACTATGACCTGGGGTAAGCAAAACACTCAAACCGAAGGGTTTGAGCAGATGGACTATGCGCTGGATCGCGGCATTAACTTCTTCGACACAGCCGAGATGTACGCGATTCCACCGACAAAGGAAACATATGGCTCCACCGAGACCATCATCGGCAACTGGTTTGCTACACGAGGCCATCGCGATAAAGTTATTTTGGCGTCGAAAATCAACGGTCCAGGCTCTAACTGGCTGCGCGAGGGTAATAACCGCATCGACAAAAAAAATATTCAACGCGCAGTAAAAGACAGCTTAGGGCGCCTACAAACCGATTATATCGATTTGTATCAACTGCATTGGCCCAATCGTGGTTCTTATCACTTTGGCCGCATTTGGGATTTTGAGCCTAAATTTGATGCGGCACAGGAAGAAGACAACTTCCTCGAGGTACTGCACACACTGCAGGGCATGATTACCGACGGCACCATACGCCATATAGGCCTGTCGAACGAAACAGCCTGGGGCACAATGAAATGGCTACAGCTAGCAGAGCGCGAGGGTCTGCCGCGCATGGCCACAATTCAAAATGAATATTCACTGCTGTGCCGTCACTTTGAGCCAGATCTGAGCGAAATTTCACTTAACGAAGATGTTGGTCTGCTGGCATGGTCACCATTAGCGCGAGGAATATTATCGGGTAAATATTTAGGCGGTGCTCGACCAAAAGGCTCACGACTAACACTAGACAGCCGGATCGATCATCGTTCTGGCGACCAGGTAGACAGCGCGGTATCACAATATATTGCACTGGCTCAACTACACGAACTAGATCCCTGCCAGATGGCACTGGCCTTTGTAAACAGTCGTGCCTTTGTGGCATCAAACATTGCGGGTGCCTCTACTATGCAACAGTTGCGCAACAATATTGATGCTATTGAGTTAACGCTGTCAAATGAAGTGCTAACCGCTATCGAACATATCCGTCGTCAGTACCCTATGCCTTATTAGAAATTTTTAACTCTAAAATGAGCCTTAAAAAACACCCTTGTTCTATTGGGTATCTACCCATCACGCTGCATAAATTGATCTAACCACCGCCCTTTGGCATAGGCACCACACGGCGCATAAAAAGGCGATAGTCGCAGTTAATACCTTTTTATGCAGCGGTCAAGCCAGACGCCGTTAAATTACTTACGAATACCTTCAACATACAAGCCAATTTCAACGTGAGTAGAGGCTGGTCCCAGATTATAGCTAATGCCATAGTCAGTTAACTTCAGACTGGTCTTGCCCTCGAAACCAGCCCGGTAACCACCCCATGGATCACCACCTTCGCCAATCTTCTGCACTGGGAAGCTAATACTTTTGGTGACGCCATGCAGAGTAAATTCACCGCTAACGATAGCATTATCAGCATCACTGAAGTTAAATCCACTACTCTTAAAACTGGCCTGAGGAAATTTCTCCACATTGAGAAAGTCAGCATTTTTAAGATGTTTATCGCGTTCGGCGTGATTAGAATCGATACTAGCGACATCAATAACTAATTCAATCGCAGATTTATTGGGTTCTTTCGCATCGTAACTAAAACCGCCATCAAAGGTATTAAAGCGACCCAGCAACCAGCTATAGCCCAAGTGCTTAATTTTAAAATCGATAAAGGCATGCGCGCCTTTAGTGTCAATAATATAGTCGGCCGCACTGACGGTTGTTGTCGCTAGGGCAGAGAACAACGTCGTTGCGGTAAGGCCTGCGGCTAATGCAAAGTTTTTCATGGTTAATTTCCTGTAAGAATTTTAGTGGATAACTTTAAGCTAATTTTAAGCTGATGGTTTTAACATTTTCATTAAAGTTTTATCGTTGTCAATAAAGTGATGCTTGAGTGCGGCCAAAGCGTGAACAGCCACTAGGACGATTAGGCTCCAGGCTAAAATTTCATGTATATCGCCAGCAATATCCTCTTGATTGTTAATACTCCAAGGCAGCGCTGGCACTTGAAACATTTCGAACACGCCTATACCACGACCATCGGCACTACTGATTAGATAACCCGTAAGACACAGCCCTAATATCACCACATAGAGAGTAATGTGCATACCATGCGCCGCTATCTGCTCTATATACTCACGACGGCAGTGAGTATCAGTTTTCGGGGCAACGTTAAAAAAACGCCAACCCATTCGCAGCAACCACAGTAGCAAAAGGGTCATGCCGATACTTTTGTGTAAGTCCAATGAGCCTCGATACCAACTATCATAGTAGCTTAGCTCGACCATATATAAACCAAGCCCAAACAGACCGAAGACCATCAATGCCATGATCCAGTGCAGGGCTATCGCGATCCAACCATAATTTCTTTGCGTATTTTTTAACATCGTCATTTCTCTGCTTTCCTGCCCTCAACGATAACCTTAGTAGAAGGATATGTCCTACCCTTACTTACGGTTAGGGTTTCTCGTTTAAAAGAACTAATAGTGCGACTAACGCTGACTCGCCACCGCAACATCAGTTCATAGTGTTTAGAGTAACGACATTAAGTCTGTTAAAAAACAGCAATATACGAGAAACTGTTGTGCGTATATGCACAGATAAGATCTAGAGCGAACCGCGAGAGTCACCACTATTACAGGTAAAAAGTAAGATGAATGTGAGCTGGGATGATTTTCGCATTGCCTATCAGGTCGCCGAAACCGGTAGCTTAACCGGCGCGGGCAAGAAACTGGGGATGAATCACGCCACCGTGCTCAGGCATGTCAATCAGCTGGAACAGGCGCTGGATGTAAGGCTGTTTATTCGCCACCAGCGTGGCTACCGCCTAACCGATGCCGGCCAGTTAATGTGCAATGAAATGCCCGATATTAAGCGTTATTTTACCCGCTTGGAAAATCGCCTCTCCAGCGTTGAAGGGCAAATCAGCGGCAATTTAAAAATAACTACCGTGGTCAGCGCCTACTCGTCCTATCTCTATCCCGGTTTTAAGGCCTTTCGCGACCAGTATCCACAGTTGCACTTGCAGCTGATTGCCACCGACGAGATCATTCCTCTGGATCAGGGCGCCGCCCATGTGTCCATTCGCGTTGGCCCCAAGCCCAACAGCCCCGATCTAATCGTCAAGCAGCTTACCGAAATCAACACCCGCTACTACGCCGCGCAAAGCTATGTGGATGCTTTTGGACTGCCCGCGACTCTAGCGGAATTGAATCAACACCAGTGGGCCCTGCCCAGCGCCGAAAAACACCATATACCGTTTATCAAAGCCCTGTTGCAGCATATCGACAGCGAGCAAATTGTTTATCAAAGCAATAACTTCCCCGATGTTCATATGGCCGTTATAGCAGGTATCGGTATCGGTCCTATGGAACAACACGAAGCCAAAAATTACCCACAGCTGGTGCCTATACCCACCGAATTTAAAAACAAAGGTGAGGCTCTGTGGTTTGTATACCACAAAGACTTAAAGGATAGTGCGCGAATCAAAGAGCTCTATGAATATATTACAGAATATTTATAAAGCGCTTAATGATAAAAGCCAAATATATTGATAGGGATATACCTCATAGAGTATCAATCAGATTTTATGATGGTTAATACCACTTCACCTACATCAAATCCCCATTTGGTTAATTTAGACTCATTGATAAGAACTTTATCTGAAACCAAGTACATCCGATCGTCTACTTGTACATCAATGGTAGTATCGTTGTAAGGGATCACCAACGTATAATTGATAAACATGGCATTACCTGCAGTGAGTATTTGAGCATCGCCCAAAACATCTTCAGCACCACCAATGTACCCATTATTATTTGGCTCAGGTGATAACGTCCAGTTTCTAAACTGTACTTCGCCATCGTCGAACACGAATCGTTCGGCTAACAGCCCCACGCCTTCATTCCAGCTTCCTTCAAGGGTTGCATTAAATGTTCTTATAACCTTACCAGAACGGTTCTTAACTATGCCATGCGCAGTTAATGGCCCATTAAAAAAATCTTCCGCAATAAACACTGGTTTATTATTTTCATATACATCAATTTTTGTACTACAGCCAGAAACTAATAGTGCCAAGACAACGAATAAAAAATAGCTTTTCATAAAAGGTCCCATAAAAATAAAAAATTACAACCAGCCTTGCAGCCAAACACTTTTTTCTCGAAGATCTTTCCAGTCAATAGAATACTGAGCTTTATCAATCACGGCTTCGATTACACAAACCTCTACCGTGCCTTCGTCATCAAATACAACCTTGACAACAATAAAATGTTTTTGTTTTTTGACTGGGTTTACGCGGGTCCATTTACTATTATTAAGCTTTTTGGGATTGATTTGAACCGCAGTAACAGTAGAAAGATGCATCGTTAGATGTCTCCTTTATACAGAAAAATAGAGATTTAATTAGAATGATCGACCCAAATTAGATCATCAGCAGCATAACCTTTGGATTTTGCACTGTTAATAAAATGTTGCTTTCTAGCCTCTGTTACAGTGTTAGTACGGGATAAAAGCCAAAGATAATCTTTATTGTAGCTACCCACATAAGCGTGTTGGTAATCGACAGAATCTAACTCAAAGACAACATAGCTGCCGTAAAATGGTCCAAAAAAAGATACTTTTAAATGCCCTATAGTGCGATCACCGACAAAGTAAGCTTTACCTTCAGCCTTGTCCATCTTGTTTTCAGTAACCGAAAAGCCTTGGTTGACTACCGCAATACCACCATCATCGCGCATGCTGTAGTTGGCACTAACACCAGATAAACCCTGTTCAAAAGAATGATCCAAGCGAGCAATTTCATACCATTTACCCAAATAACGATCGCTGTCAAAATTTGATACTGGTACAAGGCCAGGAGCAACTCCAGTGCATCCAGACAGAGCAAGAATGAGTACTGTATAAAAAATCCGCATAATATTAACCAAGTTGTTTCTGCTTGTACGTCTTGTAACCGGAAAAAGATCACTGAGATAACGATGAGTGTGTATTTTATTTTAACAAGAGCAAGTCTGTATGCGAATTTTCGACGTATAATAGATACATTATAAGATAGCAGAATCCGCCATGACCGCTTTGAAATCTTCGCCACCTACAAAATCTCTGCATGCTGCTAGCACTGCAGCCAGTCAGCCTCATCGTCTCCCATGTAGAGGTTGCCGTGACAGCTGTTCCTTGTATAACGTTTGCGAAGGTAAACCTTGGCGTTACAACCCGGCACCTCAGAGCACACAGCAATGAGAGGAGTATTACTGATTGCGCATGGTAGTAGGCGCGAGAGTGCCAACAGAGAAGTGCATGCCCTTGCCGATAAGTTACAACAGAAGTTTGAAGGACCCGATAACACCGTAAGAACCGTCGTTAGCTCCTGCTTTCTTGAATTAGCTGAGCCCTGTATCCCTTCGGGATTATCATTTTTAATTGGCGCTGGGGCTAAACATATACAGGTTTTACCGTATTTTCTTACTCAAGGCAGGCATGTAGCCGAGGACATACCGACAATACTGAATAACTATATTGATCAGCAAGACAACAATGGCGATATCACTATAGAAGCCTTACCTTATCTTGGTGCCGACAACAGGCTATTAGAGAGCATGCTGGGTTTGCTGGATTCAGCGGATACTTCGCCGCTTTAGTTGTATTTAGGCGTTACTGTGTTCAGATATTACGTGAATCATAAGCCCAGTGTAATAATGCTTGGCGTTGTTTTATTCGGCAATTATGATCAAATGGCTCGCAATAGTGTATCACCGCCATCCAGTGCCGGCGAAATGCTCGCCAGCGTTTAATTTGACGACGATCCTCAAGCTCTACTCTCCGGCCTCTGTAATAACGGCAATACCACTGAAACCAGCCCCGAGGGTCGTCATGGTATATCCAACCTTTAGCCTGCCACACCTGCAAAGATTGAGAGGCCTCGACACTAAAATAATTTAGGCACGAGTTGTACTTGCCGGGTGAGAGCTTAGCACCTTCAAACCAATGGGATGGAAACTCATTGGCGCCATCGGTCATATAGCAGCCACCAAATACACCCAGTCGTAACATCTGCATTGGAGTCAACTGAGGCTTAAAGTCAGCATCAAAGTCTTGCCCTTCGGCACATTCGAGCCGGTAGCAATAGTTACTTTGAAAGCGATCATTTACCTCTATCCAAGTCATAACGATTTACACCGAATCTTGTCATAACTCAGGCAGCCTAGAGTACCTACAGTACCTAGATCTATATTACTCATGATATTGGCCTTCCCTTGCGAGTTGATCTGACATAAATACGGCTTTATACAGCATGGCAAAAATGATTAATCATAACTGTAATGGATATCTACTATCATGCCTTTACCCTGCACATCCTCTATGTTTGACAAACCACGATAGCGTCTCAACAACTTAGACTCTGCAGAATACCCCAGCTCAATAGGATCGAGTAACAGGCGTAACAACCAGTTAGATACCTCCAGACTAAAACAAATATCAGTCTCAGTTTTATAGCTACAAGACGATTTTTTAATACGCAGCTTAGCCAGAGTGGAACGATTAACTAAGGGAAAATAAAATTCAAGTGTATTACCGGCAGTTAACTGTAACCAGTTTTCACGTACATAATGGTCAAAGCCCGCATCAATCACCAAAGGATATGACACCGCCATTGTTACTGGAGCGCCTTTAACGTCCTGAAGTTTCAACTGGTTTTCTTGCCATTGCACCGAAGCTCTATTCTGCTCAGGCCCCACCAAGAGTGCATATTCAGGTGTAGTAAAACCACTTCGGTAGTCGATGTTTTTTTCAACCATGAAGATGCCATCCGCATCACGATAAAGCACTTTATGGCTTAATTTATCATCACTGTAGTAATGATATTCACGGTAACGCAGAGCCTGGTTATTGAGATCAAAGGCCTCGCCAATAGCACCGACAAGATTAGTTTCTCCTCGGGTATTTACATCAGCACTCGCCGAGGCAAATGAGCAGCACAATAAAAAAATAAGTATCACTTTAGTCATCAACACACCTGCGAGTAGCATAGAGGCCCAGCGGGATCAACAGAGCCCAAGCAATCGCTATAATCCCTAACGACGTAAATAGCGGCATAACAAAAGATGCAACGCCCAACTTTATACCGGCGAGATAACTTAACGGCGCCAGCACACCCCCCAACAAGGCTGATATTAACAATTTATTTTTTAACCATGCCAGTGAGTGATTTAAGGTGCAGGAAAATAGCAACCATAGACAGAGTAACCATGGGGGTATAAAGAGACTGTCCGCAGCGAAGAAAAGAACGCCAGCATGCATCAACAAGGTGTCCCAGCAACTGCCGACAAACGTAAATACTGCCATAACCCAAGCTTCACGTGAGCCTTTAAGAAAAAGGGCCGCATGGACAACAAGCGCAAATAGCGTGTAGATAATCGCTATGTTATTGCCTCCAAGTATGCAAACAGCCCAACCCACCTGAAAAATAACGACGTTAAGTAGAATGCGCTGCCAATGTGTCACGATTCTTGACGAGTCCATTGAGGCTTAGCCAATAAGAACTGCCCGGTTCCAATCACTCTCTCGCGAAAACCACCTTCACAATAGCAGAGGTAATATTCCCACATGCGAATGAAAACATCATCAAAACCAAGCGCTTTAACCTCATCTAAACGATCATGGAATTGCAGCCGCCATAGCTCTAATGTTTTAGCATAATCTTCACCAATTTCTTCCATAGCAATAATTTGCATATTGGTGTGGCGACTGATGTTATCTGCCAATACTTTGTCACTGGGCAGGCAGCCACCGGGAAATATGTATTTCTGAATAAAATCGACGGAATTTTTTGCAAAGTTATAGCGCTGGTCAGGTATTGTTATAGCCTGAACCATCATAAGCCCATTTTTCTTAAGTAAACTACTACAGGTAGAAAAATACTCACCATAAAACTTATGGCCCACAGCCTCGATCATCTCGACAGAAACCAACTTGTCATACAGGCCTTCTAACTGTCGGTAATCTTTGCACAACACGGTAATTTTGTCCTCTAACCCGGCATCTTTTACGCGTTGACAGGCAAACTCATATTGTTGACGCGATATAGTGGTGGTAGTGACATGACAGCCGTAATGACTGGCCGCGTAAACTGCCAAGCCTCCCCAACCAGTACCAATCTCCAGTAAATGGTCACCTGAAACTAGGTTTAGCTTTTGACAAATCTGATCGATTTTATAGTAGGAAGCCTGCTCTAATGTACTATCGACTGATGGAAACATAGCAGCCGAATACATCATACTGCGATCAAGGAACAGTGAGAAAAACTCATTACTTAAGTCATAATGAGCTGAAATGTTGGCTTTTGCATTGGCCTCAGTATTTCTATTAAACCAGTGGTAAATTTTGTCTGCTGCTCTTTGCAACAAAAACCGAGATCCGTCCATATCATTTAAAAGGTCAATATTTTTTGACATAACCCGGACGACATCAACTAAATTTGATGTCGACCAACTGCCGAGCATATAACTTTCAGCTGCGCCGATGGAACCACCAAAAAGAATATCTCTATAAGCCGAGGGGTGATGAATAAACATATGCGCATGCATAGAACATTTATCGGCGGATTCACCAAAACAAGTAAGCTTGCCGCCATCATCAATAACCAATCGACCCTCAGTAATACCGGCTAAAACTGACATAACCTTTTTTTTAGCAAACCGATCAATAAAGCTACTTTTAATAGATCGTTCTAGTTTATTGTCATTAATACTAGCTGTATTCATAGTAATTCAACCTTGTTATTAGTCATCAGTTGTTAGTTATTGATCAGGATGCCCATAAAAAGGGACTCGTTTAACCCAGAGCACTAATGCCTGCCAGTAAATAGCTGCTGCAACTTTGGCGGTCATCCAAGGATAACGCCAAATAGTAAATTTTAAGCTTTTGGTAGTAATCTCGGTGCGTCTTAAAGACAGTGTAGCGTCGACTACAACCTCATTGTCGCAACAAGTTTCAAGATGCAGCCGCAGTCGTTTCGACGGGTTATTGCTTAGCCAAAAATAGCGCATATTCATTGGATTAAAGGGCGATACATGCATGCCCTTAAGAAAATCAAACCGTTGCTGCTTAGCATCTGGATCACAGCAAAGTACGTAACTAATCCTTTCATTCCAAGGAGTATTGGTTACCTCGGCAACAATAAACTGCAATTGCTCGCGTTCATCAAAACAATAATAGGTCACAATAGGATTAATACTAAAACCGAAATAACGTAAATTTGCCAACAGCCGAACAGAACCTTGATGCTCTACACCTGTTTCTTCTTTAATGCGCATGCAGATAGATTTTTTTAAGCCAACGGAACTGTCACCAAGAAAATCACTGCGTAAAAAACGCGCTACCGACCAAGGTGCGCGAGACCACCAAGGAGAAATATCCAACACCTGGTCTAACTCATCAAGGTCAAGATACATCATAAAAACATGATAACAAAATGTATGCGAACGGGGAGAATAACGACGATGCCTCAGCAGACCCTTATAAATGGCGCTGTGGAGGGCAATCTCCGTCTGTGACATTAATCGTCCCCCAAGTAATTTAATGCTTGAGCAACTCTACGACCACTTACTACACCGTCTTCATGGAAACCATTACCCCAGTAAGCGCCACAAAACCATGTCCGCTTAACACCATTAATGTCACTCCATCGAGATTGAGCAGCAACAGACTCGAGAGAGAACACAGGGTGAGAATAATTATAAACACCTAAGATTTTACTGGCATCGATAGAGGCCCGATCATTGAGTGTTACACAAAATGTAGTGTCGCTGTCGATACCTTGTAAAATGTTCATATCGTAAGTGAGCACTGCTCGACTCTGATCTCCTGATCTCAGACGGTAATTCCAACTGGACCACGCCAACTTTTTACTGGGCAAGATTGTGTCATCGGTATGCAATACCACCTCGTTACTCTGATACGGAATAGCTGACAGCACACTGTCTTCAGTATCAGATATATCGCCCAATAAGGCTTTAGCCTGATCACTGTGACAGGCAAATACAACATGGTCGTATTCTTGCACTTCTCCTGATTTGAGCTCGATTTTGACTCCACCGCAGTGTCGCTGCACTCTATAAATGTCAACACCAACGTGAATTGAATCTTTTAACTGCTCTGTTAGCGGCTTTAAATAAGATCTTGAACCGCCGCGAACCACCCGCCACTGAGGACGATTATTAACACTTAATAAGCCATGATTTTTGAAAAAACGAACAAAAAATAGCAGCGGAAAATCGATCATAGTTTTGGTCGACGCAGACCAGATAGCACAGCCCATAGGGACCAAATAATGTTCAATAAAGGCTCGGCCATAATTATTATCTTGTAAATACTTCCCAAGCGTAGCGGTTTCTTCAAGCCGGCCTGATTCTAAATCTTCAATTGCCGCTTTGTTGAAGCGCAGAATATCTTTGACCATACCAATAAATGATGGCTTAAACAGATTGAGACGTTGCGCAAACATGGTATTAAGATTATTGCCGCCGTATTCAACTCCCGAACTATCGCAACTAACGCTGAAGCTCATTTCGGTGGCGACAGTGTCTACACCGAGCTCGTTTAGTAGCTCTATAAATTTAGGATAAGTCCAATCGTTATAAACAATAAATCCAGTGTCAATAGCATAATCTCTACCCTCATGAATGACATCAACAGTAGCAGTATGGCCGCCAACACGACCTTCAGATTCAAGTACTGTTACCTGGTGTTTATCCTTTAGATAGTAGGCTGCAGTTAAACCTGAAATACCTGCCCCTATAACAGCAATTTTCATTATTTTTTTTCTCGCACTGGAGTATTATCTTTATTATTAGCTTTGTTATCTGCAACCATTATTTTCTGCCACAAACGAGGACATATTACTGACAACTTTAACAGCCAATGTAGGCGCTTAGGGAAAATAAACCGCCTTGGACGCTTGCTTAAACTGGCTAATATTCTTTTGGCCGCGTCTTCGGCCGAGACTATAAATGGCATTGAAAAATGATTGCGATCTGTCAAAGGAGTCTTAACAAAACCAGGAAATACCGAAGTTACATCAAGACTATCGGCTACATCAACGCGCAAACTGTCAAGAAAGTAACTCAGCGCTGCTTTAGATGCGCCATAAGCCTCAGCTTGAGCAAACGGTGCAAATACTACCTGTGAGATGATGCCAACAATATGACCACGCCCTGATGCTTTTTTAAGTAATGGCAAAGCAATACGAATACAATCAACTGCACCGCTATAGTTAATTGCCATAACTCGAGTAGCTGCACTCCAATCAGGATCTGGGAACTTTAAATATTCACAGCTGCCAGCGTTGACAATGACCTGATCTAAATGAGATGTAAGCTCCGCTAATTTATGCCCTGCTTGCTCTACAGCATTGGGGTCAGCTATATCAAATGCTAATGGGATAACACGATCACTGTGTGCCGCTAATTTGGCCAGAGCCTGCTCATTACGACCGCTCGCTATAACTCGGTGGCCCTGAGCGATCAGCTCTAGGCACAGCTCACGACCTATGCCGCTGCTCGCACCGGTCAACCAAACAACTGAACGATTATCAGTTTCAGACAAATCCATCAAACAATCACTCCTTATACCTACAGTAAACTTAATGCTGCAATCGCTGTTTTAACCAACGAGTAGTGCCTCCGATAAGAGGTAAGTGCTCATATAACATAGCCCCCATGTCATATACGTCCTCGTGATAGGTGATTTTTCCATTAAAACTTAAGTGAGACATACCCCTCACGCTGATCATATCCTTGCCCAGTTTGGGGTGGCGAAAATGCATGATCCATTTGATATAGGCATTATTGTCACCTATAAGCTCATCTAAATACTCAAACTGGCAATAATCAACATCACTGCATATAGTCGACATGTAGTCTTCAACTGCTACGAGTCCCTGAACTTCGTGAATAGGGTCTTTGAATACTATGTCACCAGCATAAAGGTTGTTGAGCTGACTTAAATCGGCTTTCACAAGGTCGCTGTACAGCGACTTAAAGTTTTCTAACAATGGGTGTTGCATGGCGGCCCTGTCTGTATGTGATGTGTGTTTGTTCATTAATACGTCTAGGAAATAATAATGGATCAGTGATCCAAGTGTATTGTTTGGCCGTATATTAATCACAGCCCCAACCATGGGCTACTACTTTTATTAAGGTTTGCGTAACGATGGTTCAGTTAGCTCAGACAAAAACACCGCAAGAAACGTTACAACAGTGGCTTCGTGCGGTAGCCATCGAGCGTGATCAGAACGCTTTTAAAAAGCTTTTTGAACATTATGTGCCACTTTTAAGATCTTATAGTCTAGCTCGAGAGCCAGGATCATCGCTTTTAGCCGATGAACTAGCGCAAGAAGTAATGATTAAAGTGTGGAATAAAGCAGCCTCTTACAATGCTGAGAAAGCTAATACTAATACTTGGATTTTTACACTGGCCAGAAACAGTCGTATTGATCACTTACGTCGCAACGGGCGCTTTGCTACCAATATCGATTCTAGTGATCTTTTTGATAATATCGTAGATACGTCTCCAAGCCCTTTCCAGGCCGCACAGACACATACGGTGCAGAAAAATATTCGTGAAGGATTGGATCAATTACCAAGAGAGCAAGCTGAGGTTCTGAGTAAAGTATATTTACAGGGGCGCAGTCATCAACAAGCCAGTGATGAATTAAGTCTGCCGCTAGGCACCGTAAAGTCACGTGTTCGTCTTGCACTAAAAAAAATGCAACTTTTAATGGGAGATCTTTAATATGTCGATCAATCAACATCCAAGCAGTGAATGGCTTTCAGCTTATTCCGCTGGAAGCTTGTCTCTAAGCCAGTCTTTGTGTGTTGCAGCACATATGGAAAGTTGTAGTGTGTGCCAGCAAACCTTCGCTCGCCTAAATCAGCTGGGTGGAGAGCTAATGACTGAGTTAAGTCCCGCTATTGGCAGCACCCTAAATTTTGAACAGTTAATGGACTCGATTAATCAGCAAGAGTCTATGGCAGTACAAACTATTGATACCGACATGCCTAGAGCCAAGCCTCGTGGATCTATTCCGCTATGTTTGCGTAAATTTATACCTGTTGATTACGACCACCTTCAGTGGTCACGTATATCGCCAAGTATTCAAAGTACACAGCTATGCCAAGATCATGGTGGAAGCAAAGTAGAGTTACTGCGTATTAAACCCGGTGGCAGCGCTCCAACGCACACTCACTTAGGCGATGAGCTAACCGTTATCCTCGAGGGCAGTTTTTCAGATGAAACGGGTATTTATCGAGCGGGTGATTTCCTCGCCTGCGATGGTAATAATACCCATACACCTGTGGCCAGTAAGGATAGAGACTGTATATGTTTAGTAGTTTCAGAGGCGCCGCTACAATTCACCGGCTGGTTTACTCGACTCTTCAATCCACTACTTCGTCGCGGCTATGCCTAAAGGCTCTATGAGGGTAAAGGTCTAGGTCTAGAACTAGGTCCAGACCTAGGCCCAAGCCCAAGCTCTTATATCTTGGTCATGTAATTTTTCATACGATATGGCCTTATCTTATTAATACCTGACTTGCTCACTATGACCTTTCCTGCTGCATCAATTTCACTGTTTGATATTGGTGCTAACCTCACTAATAGCCGCTTCGACAAAGACCTTCCTAAGGTTCTAGAGCGCGCTTACCTAGCTGGCGTTGAACACATTGTAGTGACCGGGACGAGTATTGAGGTCAGCCAGCGAGCATTAGCCTTAGCACAGCAGTATCCCCGATTGTTGAGTTGCACAGCAGGTGTTCACCCCCACGATGCAAGCAGCTGGAATAAAGACAGCGCCGATGCCATTCGAAACCTCGCTAATCATCGTCAGGTGGTAGCCTTAGGTGAGTGCGGGCTAGATTTTAATCGAAACTACTCCACTCCTGAAGAACAGCTTGGGTGTTTTGAAGCCCAGCTGCAGTTGGCCGCAGAGCTAAAAAAGCCGCTTTTTTTGCATCAACGCGACGCACACGACGCCTTCATTCAATTGATTGAGCGCTACCGTTCACAACTGGGCAATATCGTGGTCCACTGCTTCACAGGTTCAGTGCAAGAAGTGCAAGCCTGTATTGATCTCGATTGTCATATTGGCATCACCGGTTGGATTGCGGATAACAAACGCGGTGAAGAGTTGCGTCAATTAGTGCGTCATATCCCGCTAGACAAACTAATGATTGAGACTGACGCGCCCTACCTTAGACCGCAAAACATTTTCCCCAAGCCCAAAAGCAGTCGTAATGAGCCGGCCTATCTGCCTTATGTGCTGCAAAAATTGTCCGAAGTCATGGCTACCGATATCACCGCCTTGTCCAAAACCGTCTTTACCAACAGTATCGAGTTCTTCCAATTGGCGCCTTCACAGTAACACTGCCTAATGGCATGTTTATCTTTACCTGCACTATCCAACACATTCACCACAGGCCCCAGAGCAATGGTGAGATTACTGCCCATCTGTTTTAGTTACTGCAATCATTGCCAAAAGTTATTAACGCCGGCACTTCCACCGGTCCAAACTTTAACGATTAACAGCGTGTAATTTTTTTAGCAGCACATCTATTTCAGTGCTAGGATTATTTAATGCTGCCCCTAAGCCAAAATAGTAAGCTTCGACTCTGGTCGGAACCTACACAGCAATGCTAATTCATCTAACTCTAATGATTAAGGCGCCAATTTTTACTTTTTAGAGTCAGATGACTTATCGTTATCGCAATTGCCAGCTAAAATGGCATTATGTAACGTAGCTCAGCTCAGTCACTGTATTACACCGCCCTCCACTAAGTTAGAAGGAATCAGAGAAGCAACATGGCCATTAAAAAGCAGTTTTTGAAATCCAAACCTATCTGCAAAGTAAAATTCACTCTGCCTAAAGCTCAGGCTGCTGGCGCCAAAGCCGTACATCTTGTAGGTGAATTTAACGATTGGGACCCCGATGCCACCGTCATGACCCGTCTCAAAAATGGCTCTTTTACCACAACCCTAGATCTCGCCAAGGGTTCTGAGCATCAATTTCGCTACCTAGCCGATGCTGGTCAGTGGATAAACGAAGAAAATGCTGATGGCTTTGTACCGGGCAACATAGGGCAAGAACAAAACTGTGTTCTATCTCTGTAATTAGGTCCTAAGCACTGTTTATCATCACACTCCCTAGCATTACAGGGAGTGAATCAAAGCAAAATCTGCATCATCATAGGTCAACCAGACATAAGACTGTTTAAATTGTAACCAATGAGAACCCCAAAAAGAGCTGGGTTTGATTATTCAAACTTGGCACTTTTTTTATTGCCTGAGAATGAAAAACGGACAGTTTGCCACGCCTAGCGATTAAACAGTTCACGATTTTTTACTGATTATTTTCACAATCATAGTGGTCATCATGATTGTCCATCGAATAATAGGATCACATCGGCACTATATGCCCTATCAGCGTCCGCTGTACTCACTCGGTTAACTACAGGTTTTAGCCACAAAACCGACCCCAACTGAGCCACATTGATGATCAAAATCACCATACATTGGTGAGATTTTTTACGAATTGATTACAAACATTTGTAGAGCCAAGCCCCCAGTTCGCTCAAGCTGCATTAAATGCGATATGAGTTGCCCATCCAGTTGGGTGCCTCGACTTAATAACAAAACACCTGCGGGAGACACTAAGTCTCGAGTTAGCCTCATTCCCTCGGTGAGTGCATGACAACTCACCGACAATTCAGCCCCCCTAATTGACTCTATAGATTCATCTAGTTTCTCCAATACAGCCAGAGAGGCATCAACTACATCAGCTGGGTACAATTCTTCACGGTTTTCAACCAACCAATCGCGCGACTGATGATTGGTTAATGCTGGATCACAAATATAGCCCGCCATAAGATCGTAATAATCGCTAGCAATGGATAAAATACTCGCCGTAACAGGGATATCGCCCCCTTTTAACCGGGCAGGGTACCCGCTACCATCAACATTCTCACAAAAGCTGGCCAGTATAGGAGCGCTTTTTTTAAAAGGCATAAGTGCCCCCATAGCAACAGCAGACAAGTTAGGGTGCTGTTGGTATTCCTTTCGCTGCGCTACCGTCATAGCGTGATAAGGGGTCGACAATAACTCATCACTAAAGCCGATTTTCCCGACATTGCGCATTAATGCTGCAAAATTTAGTGCCAGTAGGTCATCTTTGTCCAGACCTAAAGATTCGCCTATAGAGCGACATAAGTCGGCCACTTGCCGACTATTGCTTTGATGATCGTGCATACGTTGCTCAACCATGCACGAAAAAGTACTGATACTGTCTTGATATGACTCTTTGAGTAAGTGCGTACGCGCCTCGACCTTTTTTTCAAGTTCTTCATTCCACAGTTGCAACTGAGCATTTTGTTGTTGTGTCAGTTGTTCCAGAAATTCATTTTCCTTGCGTAGCTGCGACAAACGTATTCCTTTGTACACAACCTGTTGTAACTGTTCTTTATCCCAAGGTTTTTCCAAGTAGTAATGCACACGCCCCTTATTAATGGCACCTATTGCCGCATCCATATCGGCATAGCCTGACAGCAGCACACGTTCAGATAACGGCAACTTAGTGGCAATTACCTCCATCATCTCTATTCCATCCATACCAGGCATACGCACATCAGAGATCACGACATCCGGCTTAACAACATCAAGGTAATCCAATGCAGCTTGCGCACCTTCGAACGGGTAGATTTTGACGTCAAGATCTTTTAACTCCCGAGCCATAGCTCGCAAAATTCCAGTCTCGTCGTCCACTAAAAAAAGGGTCGGCTGCTCTGCCGGCGGTGAGTTCACATCTATCATTTGATTAGTCATAATGAAAGTATAGACAGCTATATCTCATAAGTTCTAATAGTTATCTATACTAAGAACATAAATTTTTACAATCAATAAAATGATACTAAGGAAAACGGATGAAAGGCATAATTTTTACCAGCCTCGCTGATATGGTTGAGGAACATTATGGGCTAAAGTCATGGCAGGGTATGTTGGACGCATGCCCACTAGCAACGGGAGGTAGCTATAGCTCTGGTGGCATCTATCCGGACAAAGAAATTATGTGCTTAGTTGGCCAACTACAGCAAAGACTAGATGTACCACTGGACATATTACTGCGTACTTTTGGCGAGTACTTATTCGAGTGCCTCTCTAAAATGCACCATAACTACGTGATAAGTAAGGCCTCGCCTCGTGATTTTATTATGTCAATTAACGATGAAATACACCGTGATATTGAAAAACTTTACCCAGGAACAAGCTTTCCTTTCTTGGAATACATCAATGACACCGACAACGGCCTAAGTGTAATATACAAATCACCTCGGAAACTCTGTTTTCTTGCTGAGGGATTAATACAGGGGGTCGCGAATCAATACAATACAGATATTGGAATCATTCACAGCAAGTGTATGCACCGCGGAGACGAACACTGCCAAATGGATCTGACCTTTTATGAATGAAACAATTAAAGCAGATGTTAACAGCAATGTTTCTCTGCTGAAGAGGGCCTACAGCCGAGAAAAACGAGCTCGCAAAGAGACCGAGGAAATACTTGAAGAAAAAACATTAGAACTGTTTGCTGCCAACTATGAGCTTAAAGCGGCCAACGAGACGTTGCTAAAACAGCAGAGTACCTTGGTCAAAAATGAAAAGTTAGCTGCATTAGGTGAATTATCAGCCGGTATTGCTCATGAGATCAACAACCCCTTGGCATTTATCATTAGCAACATTAACTCTCTTGAGGATTACTGCAATCAATTTTCTGAAATAACACATGCTGCACAAAAAGTTAGTGTTTCAGAAAAATACGACAATGAAGTCGCCGATAATCTCCATAAAGTACTCGATAAACAGGATCTAAACTACATGATCAATGACTCTAAGCTAATATTTGAAGAGGTAAAAGAAGGGCTTGATCGAGTTAAAGATATTGTTGCTAACCTAAAAAGTTTCTCCCGTACCCAGTCAAGTGATAGAGAAGATACCGACGTAAAAGACTGCTTACTCTCTGCGCTAAAAATAGCCAACAACAAGGTTAAATATCACTGTAAGGTAGTAAAGGATTTTGACCCAACACCGTCTATTTACTGCAATAAAAATGAGCTCACACAAGTATTTCTGAATATTATTATTAATGCAGCTCAAGCTATTCCTAAGCAGGGTACCATTACTTTAACTACCCGCTGCAGTGATGACTATATCATTATTGACATTAGTGACACCGGCATTGGTATTCCAGAAGAGATTTTAGACAGCATATTTAATCCTTTTTTTACCGCCAAACCTCTAGGTGTTGGCACAGGTCTGGGACTATCGGTTTCTTACGGTATCATAAAAGATCTCTCAGGCACTATCAGTGCAGAGAGTACTCCAGGGGCCGGCACCACATTTACTATACTTATTCCGAACGACACACGGATGGATGACATCAATGTCTAAAAATGACGATATCGTTCTTGTCGATGACGAGAAACACATTCTATCGGCTCTGCGCAGAGCCCTGCATTCGCTCGGCAAAAATATTATTTGCTTCACCTCACCACGAGAAGCTTTAGCGTATGTGAAAGATAACCAGCCCGGCATCATTATCTCCGACCAGAGAATGGCCTGTATGTCGGGAACCGAGCTATTAAGTCAATGTCACGAAATCTGGCCCGACACACCCTGTATATTGCTAAGTGCTTTTCACGACTTTGACTCAGTTGCCGAAGCCTTTAACCTAGGCATTATAGAACGTTATATTTCTAAGCCATGGAGCGATAAAGAATTACGCTTTGTAGTCGACAAGTCATTAAATTTATCTAACTACAGCAAGTCGAGCGACAGTGTAAACATTTCGAACAGTGGCAACTGCTATCATGGCATGCTAAGCCAAGACGATTCAATGAAGGTCGTTTTTGAAACTATTACTAAAGCCGCTACGGCTAATGTGCCGGTCTTTATTACTGGTGAAACAGGCACAGGTAAAGAGCTGGTAGCTCAAGCCTGTCATCGCGAAAGCTACCGCAGCAAACAACCCTTTATTGCCGTAAATTGTGCTAATTTCAGCGAAAATCTTATGGAGTCGCAACTATTTGGCCATAAAAAGGGCTCTTTTACCGGCGCCATTAAAGACCAAGCGGGTTTATTCGAAGTCGCCGCTGAAGGCACCATTTTTCTTGATGAGGTAACCACTATACCTATAGAGCTGCAAGCTAAGCTTTTACGTGTCCTGCAAGAGCGCGAGTTTACTCAACTCGGCGATCACAAAATGAAAAAATTTCAAGCTCATGTTATTACGGCGTCATCGACATCACTGCGTGACGCTGTTAGTAGTGGTCAATTCCGCAGCGATTTATTCTACCGCCTTAATGTCATCGCTATAGACTTGCCGCCGCTTAGAGAACGTGGCGAAGACAAGCTGTTACTGGCCAACCACTATCTAACAAAGCACTGTAATACTGAAAATAAACAGGGGATGACATTCGGAAAATCGGCTTCAGACTTAATTAGTCGCTATGAATGGCCGGGTAATATACGCCAACTAGAGAATATCGTTCACAGCCTTATAATCCTTAGTGAGTCAGAAGAAATTGATGCAGAATTGCTGCAACGGCAACTGTTCGGCAACAGTCACAGGCCCAAATTAGAACCTAAACCGTCAACAGAGTTACGCCCTGATGTTCAACGCACAAACTCAGAAAAGTCACACGCGAGCAGCAGTAATAGCGTAGAAATTCCACAGCATAGCCAGCAACCTATACAACCATTATGGTTGGCAGAAAAAATTTATATAGAAAATGCCATAGAAAAGTGTAATGGCAACATTCCAAAAGCAGCAGCAATTTTAGAGGTCAGTGCATCAACTCTATACCGCAAAATTCAAAACTGGAAAAATCTTTGACTTTAACCATTAGCCACATTAATACCAGTAGTTAGTTCTGTGTAACCACACATTTTCTGCTGGTAATAACACTCCATTGATTGAAAAATTAACTCCATACTATCGAGAACTATAACACCTGAGCCAAGCTCTTTTGCCACAATACCGCCGCTTTCAGCGTAGGCCCACACAGGCTTCTTTTGCATAAGCAACTTACGAATCATGCGTTTACTGGCTCTACCACCGCCGATAACTACCCCCATATCAGCCATAGATGCCAAAAGCCGATGCTTACTCATACGATTACTGACAATCCTTAGACGTTCACACTTCAAGGGGCTATGGAGATCGCCATGACTCGATTCGAGTAGCGCACAGCTACAGCCCCCGACACTGCGAACACCACAAAAAACATCATCAAACACACCGGTAACATTCGCACCGACAGTCTCATAACCCGACTTAGCAAGGTATTGACCTAGGTAATAAGCCGCTACACGGCATCGATGTAATCGAGGACTTGAAAACCCAATAATAGCCACACGCACAGGTATGTTGCTGCCCTGCCGAAACCTCATAATGACCTCTCTTTTAGCGAACGATCATGCAAATTTATTACCGGCGACAATAGATAGCCCATTAAAGTTTGGCTAGCGGTCGGTATCGAAACCAGTATTTGTAATAACCATCTCAGCAATATACTGTAACGCTGAAATCTTCTCGAGTGAGAAAGTCTTAAATGATGAGCGTTTTCGTCTAGCAAATTAAAGAATTTTTTCATGGCCAATAAAATTTCTTTTTGGCGGGACAAGCAGCTATGATTACAGGCTGATTTTTCACTTACTACAATAGCCATCAATATCATAGCGTTGATTACAATAAAGACTGCAAATAAGTCAGACTGAAAAAAACATACAGTTAACCATATGAATGAAAAACACAATATACCGATAAATGGAAGTAAGTAGTCAGATCGACAATAGTCACGTAACCGACTCGAAATTTTAGTCATGTAATCCTGTTTATGATCCACAAAAGGAAGGCATTTACTACATTTTTCATCAACCCAATCAGACACTCCAGTCAAAGCTCTATGTCGAGACCATTCCATTAAAAACATCATCGACATTGTTGCTAACAGTAACATTGTTAATATTTCCAAAATTTCAATTATGGTAGCCCGGCACAATATCTGCAGATATACATGTCATCATAAAAAATTCACTAACAACAAAATAATACATATACATTTAAAATAACATAAAGCTATTATCTTGGAAGCTAAAGACTATTATACAAAAAACTATTAGAACTTTATTTTTGAAAGTATTGTTCAATAAGATCACGCGACAAGCGGGTGACATTATCGTAACTAGCCGCCATTGTATGCTGGTAAATATCTACATCAACGACCTTTGCCTGAACATCAATTGAAGCAAAATAACCGCCAAAATTAAGCCGTAAGTTAATATCAATAATACCACCGACACTAATACCGTCGTAGTCCCACTGTCTTACCTTGAAGCCTTTAGAGTCGCTGCATTCGAGAGGATAGTCTTCTCCTGAAATATTTATCTGATTCATCATAAGCCTCTTAAATTTTCAATCATTCCAAGTCCAGACGACACGGATATAATCAATTAAGCAAAATTCATACCGAATAAAAAAACAGGGTTTATAGGTTGGTTTTGATACCTGAACAGCATCATTATAGATAGTCATACATGTATTTTCATTTTGCAAATCAGTTTGCATTTAACACTGCAAAACCTAACTAGATGGTAAAACAACAAAAAATACTATCGTAAAAAACACCTAACTTAATACTTACTAAAATTACCAAAGCACCTCCATTAAAAAACTTCTCATAAAACATGAAGTTATTGTCAGTATCATATTCATGCATATATAGATAAAAATCTGAATATTTTTGAGTAAAAACCATATTAAATACAAGAAAATAATTGTCCAAAAAACGATGCCGGGAATTTCCATTGACCTGTCTGCTTAAAGATTTAACATCCTATTGTTTGGATAAAAAATTAATTACATTAATATCAGTGATACTTAAACCTATGGCATAGCCTTAAGTAACTCTTTGTAAGAGCGCATTGATGATCATCAAAAAAACTGGATACTTTCTTAAGCGGTGACTTTTAAATTTACTAAGGGCTGAGATAGTCAAGAGCAATGTGCCTACACCTGCGGCTATAATTAACCTCGATATAGTGAAATACTAGCTGTCTCATGGTCTCTCGAATCATGACCGGTTCACCCTGATCGCTTCCACTTGGAACGAGTGGTAGAAACTTGCCTCGAAAATATTATTTGAACTGCTTCCCTTTTCTACTTATGCTCTTTTATAACTATAAATACTCAACAAAACGCGATCGTGAATTGAGCGTTATTAGTTATCACGATTACCGAGGACAATGACTCTTTGAGAAAAACCTCTGCGCAGGAGCGCTGTGTTCGGGGCGTTACAGACCAAACTGGCTGGCATAGGCTCGCTAAATGAACAGCCAATAA
>CAJWZU010000023.1 GCA_913050115.1 uncultured Cellvibrionales bacterium | reverse complement strand
CCGCCACAATCGGCTATTAGTGCGGGTTTTGATCGTGCATTTACCACTATTCTTGACGCCAACTTAACCACATTAATTGTTGCTGTGGTGCTGTATGCCATTGGCTCTGGCCCAGTGAAAGGATTTGCAGTGACTCTGTCGATCGGTATTTTGACGTCGATGTTTACCGCTATTGTCGGTACTCGTGCGCTCATTAATCTGACCTACGGCGGTCGTAACGTGAAAAAGGTTTGGATTTAATCATGAAAGCTAAAGTCATTAATTTTATGGGCCAGCGCAAGCTGGCCGCCGCGCTGTCGATTTTCCTGTTGGTGGCTTCTATTGGTTCCCTGGCGCTGAACGGCTTAAAACTCGGCCTCGATTTTACTGGTGGTACTCAAATTGAAGTGGGGTACGAGCAACCGGCTGACATTAAAAGTATTCGCGGACTCTTATCCGATATTGGCTACGGCGCTGCGGTGGTGGTATTTTTTGGCTCCGACACCGATATATTAATTCGCCTGCAAGAATCCAATAACCCGAATTTGGGCGATGAAGTTCTCGTTGCTCTGCGCAGTCAGGGCGAGGCCCTAGATCTTAAGCGAATTGAGTTTGTTGGCCCGCAAATCGGCGAGGAACTGCGTGATGATGGCGGTATTGGCATGTTGTTTGCGCTGGCCGTGGTAATGGCTTATGTTGCTCTGCGTTTCCAGTTTAAATTTTCAGTGGGAGCAGTAGCCGCACTGATTCACGATGTGATCATTGTGTTGGGTATCTTCTCTATTTTACGGCTGGATTTTGATCTAACAGTATTGGCGGCAGTGCTGGCGGTCATTGGTTACTCGCTTAACGACACCATAGTGGTGGCCGATCGTATACGGGAGAACTTCCGTATTATGCGAAAAGGTAGCCCTGTTGAAGTCATTAACGTCTCCCTAAGCCAAACTTTAGGCCGTACCATTGTCACTTCTTTAACAACTCTACTGGTGTTGCTGGCCCTGTTTTTTGTTGGTGGCGAGCTGATACATAACTTTTCTACGGCTTTGATTATTGGCATCGTGGTGGGTACCTACTCATCTATCTATGTTGCCGCTAACGTTCTGCTAGCTATGAATGTCTGTAAAGAAGACTTAATGCCGCCGAAAGTGGACGAGGAAGAGGGCGAAGAAGTCGAAGAGATGCCATAGTCACTTCGATATTTTCCATTAAAAAAGCCGCGTCTCTATTATTTAGAGTCGCGGCTTTTTTAATGCATCCTATACAGGGTGGCGCTTGTTAACGCGTTACTTTGTTATGGTGCTTTAGTAAGCTCTTCGTTATCCCCCTAACCGGAAAGTGGGCGACTGATCTAAGCTCTCTTTCAGCTGAAAACAGGTAAGTGACCTGTTTAGTGGCATATTTGACATCGTCAACTGGACCGATCTTCGTCGACAATGTTAAAGGGTGAATAAGTTAATAGGTTAATGTTTGTTGCTAAGGGCAGATGCAGTAATGTTTTCAGGCCGTTCGGGGGCAAGGCTGCAGGCTATTGAAACAAATAGATTGCCCAGCAGCTGCAGAACAATCGCTTTCACTTGGCTGTGGGCTAATCTTGTTGGGTATATATCCATTTTATAGCTTCCTTGTGTCACTCACATATGTTTCTCTTTTAGTGTAGATCTTGTTTCGCTTGGCGCTCCTAGTGGTTTGTCATAACCTAGGTCATACCCATTACTTATAGTTATATAGATGAATAATCGAATGTTAACAGCTGATAGCCGCCAGCCCGACTTATCTACCCACACACTGCAGCAACAGCTGGATCGTTATCAACGCTTTAGTCGCGGTAATGGCTATGGCTTCTGGGAGTGGAATTTAGAGTCGCAACGGGTCAGTTTAGTGGGTGAGCTCTGGTCACAGCTTGGCTATAGTAACGATGATATTGCCGATTTGGGCGATGCAAAAAAAATGCCTGCCTTAATCCATCCTGATGATAGGCGCGGGGTGCGTCTCAATTTACATTCGCAGTTAAAGTTTGATCTGCCGCTCATACTTGAGTGTCGCTTGCGCGCGGTTAGTGGCAGCTATGTTTGGACTCAGGTACGTGCCAATTCGGTCCATGGCGATAATGGTCGGGTCAAACTAATCTCTGGCATTGTCTTCGATATCACCGCCTTGAAGCGAGCCGAGGAGGCTCTGCTGGATTCGCAGGCCCGGCAAGAGCGCATTATCGCCGCCTCTAATGACGGCATCTGGGAATGGGAGGCAGGTGCCGGGGGTATTCACTTTTCCAGTCGCTGCTGGGAACATATCGGTTATAGCAGCGATGATGACGCCATCAACCAGGGTGAAAACCGCTTTCATGTCTGGCGATCTCTGATGCATGCCGATGATGTTCGAGCTTTTGATCGCGCTCTAGCTCGGCATCATAAATACCATGAGCCTTTCGATATTGAATACCGTATCACCACCAAAAGTGGTGATACCCGCTGGATTCGCGCCCGCGGTAAAGCCAGTTACGACGCTAACGGTGCGCCTGCCCGTATGTCGGGTACGAATATGGATATCACTAGTCTTAAACGTGCTGAAGAGCGTGTGATACAGGCAAAAGAGGCGGCGGAAGAGGCTAATCAGGCTAAGTCTGAGTTTCTCTCCAGTATGAGCCACGAGCTGCGCACGCCGCTCAATGCCATTCTCGGTTTTGCCCAGTTGTTTGAGTACGACGGCAGTCTTAGCGTCGAACAGCAGCAGAACGTGCAGGAGATCAGCAAGGCCGGCCAGCACCTGCTGAAGTTGATAGGCGATGTACTCGATCTGTCTAAGGTTGAGGCTGGACGCATGTCGTTGTTGCTGGAGCCGGTGCTCGCGTCAAGAGTCATAAAAGAGTGCTTTGCGTTGGTGCAGCCCCTGGCGGAAATCAAAGGCGTGCGGATCGACTGCGTGCTCAACGATTTTGAGAACACTTATATTCAAGCCGACGCGGTGCGTTTTAAACAGGCGCTATTGAACCTGATTAGCAACGGTGTTAAATATAATCGCCCCGGTGGCGAGGTGATTATTAACTTGTTTTTACGTCAAACCAGCCAGGGTCATTTTTTGCGAATAGAGGTGCGCGACAGCGGTCTGGGCATAGCGCTACATAAACAGGCTGAGATGTTTCAGCCCTTTAATCGATTGGGGGCAGAGTGCAGTGGTATCGAGGGCTCGGGCGTGGGACTGGTGATTACCAAGCGTTTGATTGAAATGATGGCCGGGCAGATCAGCTTCGCTAGTGTTGAAAATGAGGGCAGCACCTTTTTGCTAGATATGCCTCTGGTGCAAGAATGGAGTTTGCCTTCGCGTGAGACCGGGATAATCCCGCCGCCTGAGCGTGCTCAGACGCTCTCAGTAATTGGGCATTATCGAATACTCTATATCGAAGATAACCCCTCAAATATTCGCCTAATGCAGCAATTATTCGTGCGTTTCAAAACCTTGACGCTATTGGTGGAGGAGGAATCTTTTAAGGGGCTTTATCAGGCCCGAACGACTCTACCCGATGTCATTATTTTGGACATCAATCTGCCTGGGCTCGACGGTTTCGATGTGCTCAAAGTGTTGCAACAAGATGCGGCTACACGCGATATTCCCGTGCTGGGCTTATCGGCTAATGCTATGCCGAGGGACATTGAGCGCGGTTTAGACGCTGGCTTTAACGAATATTTGACCAAGCCTGTGGAGCTGGATCGTTTGATCGCGGCGTTGAATAAGTTGCTGAATTGAGATCGACGGTTAGACAACAAAAAAGGCCGCAATATACGAGATATTGCGGCCTTTTTGTTATCTAACCGTTTAGGTTTTAGATATTGCTTAAGTGTTTCTGCGTTAACTGTACTAAAGGTTTAAATACTTTGGCTGAGCCACAGACAATATTGCCTGTCTGGAGGAATGTGTTACCACCTTTAAAGTCACTGACCAAGCCGCCGGCTTCTTTCACTAAAAGTATACCTGCGGCTGTATCCCACTGATTTAAGTTCATCTCCCAAAAACCGTCGAAGCGACCTGCGGCCACATAAGCCAAGTCTAAGGCAGCAGAGCCGGCGCGGCGAATACCGGCGGTCTGACCGGCAATCTCTTGCAGGCAGGCGAGGTATGGAGTGATATTACTAAAAGCCACGCCATTGAACGGTAGGCCGGTACCGATCAGGGCTCCTTCTAAACCGCGACGCTTTGATACGCGGATTCGGCGGTCGTTGAGAGCAGCACCGCGGCCGCGGCTGGCAGTAAATTCTTCGCGTTTGATCGGGTCGAGAACGACCGCATGCTCAATCTGACCCTTGTAGACGCAGGCGATTGAAACTGCATAGTGCGGGATACTGTGAATGAAGTTGGTGGTGCCATCAAGAGGGTCAATAATCCACTCGTAGTCTTTATCTTTGCCCTCAATGTAGCCGCTCTCTTCGCAGCGAAAGCAGTGATCCGGGTAGGCTTTCTGCAGGTGGTAGAGGATTTCCTTCTCGGCAGACTTGTCGATTTCGGTGACAAAGTCGTTGCGTTCCTTGCTTTCGATCGCGATAACGTCAATGTGCTCAACGGCGCGTTCAATCAGTTCGCCTGCTTTGCGGGCAGCGCGAAGGGCAATTTTCAACATGGGTTCCATGGGGGTACCAACTCGAGGTCAAGAGAAGAATAGGGGTAAAGGTGATAAAGAGCAGTGTGCGGATACTTCGCACCGAGCTGCGCATTATAACAGTGCTTACTGGCGCTGACTATATGCTCGGTGGCTGTTACACTGCGCCGTTTTATCGCCTAAGCATTTACCCCAACTATGGAACCGCGCCATGACCGACTCTATTGACGTTGCTGCTACTCCCGACTCCCTCAGTAAAATTCGTATTGTGTTGGTGAATACCAGTCACCCCGGCAATATTGGCGGCGCGGCGCGAGCGATTAAAAATATGGGCATGGCCAAGCTCTATCTCGTAGCGCCTAAAGAGTGGCCATCGGATAAAGCTGTATGGCGCGCCTCTAACGCCGCCGATGTGCTCGAAGATGCGGTGGTGGTGGACACTTTAGATGAGGCTATTGCCGATTGTGGTTTAGTTATTGGCACCAGTGCCCGCGAGCGTCGTATACCTTGGCCGCTGGTAACGCCGCGCGAGTGCGGCGAACGAGCCGTTGCCGAGAGTTCACAGCATGAAATTGCCATTGTTTTTGGTCGCGAAGATCGTGGACTTACCAACGAAGAGCTGCACAAGTGCAACTACCATGTGCATATTCCCTCGAACCCCGATTACAGTTCGCTAAACTTAGCTACAGCGGTGCAGGTTCTTTGCTATGAGATGCGCATGTCGCACCTCATAGCGTCCCAAGATGGTCAACCTATTCACTACGATGACTGGGATCAGCCACCCGCCAAAAGTGAAGCTATGGAGCGCTACTATGTGCACCTGCAGGAGACGTTGGAAAAGCTTAATTTTCTCGAGCCAGGCAATCCGCGCCAGACTATGACTCGCTTACGTCGTCTCTATGGGCGTGTGCGCCTAGATGAAATGGAGTTGAGTATTATGCGCGGTATTCTCACTGCCAGCCAAAACTATGTTTTTCACACCGATAAAAAAATTGCCGAGCTGGAAGCCAAACTGGAACAGCTAGAAAAATAGTGTCACGTAAAACAGCAGCTGTAAAATCTTGGGCCTAGTCGCATTTATTGCGGCTCGATTCTCATCGTTTGAGTTTGGCAATCAGATCGTCAGTGTTAGATCAAAAGTCTGCGCGCCGCCAGTGATGCCAATGTAGTGTTGGCAAACTTGCCAGCCTAAAAGTTCACATGGCCTAAACTTTCTGGTCCTGATTGTATTTATAACCGTAGCTTACTATGGCTAAAAAAGTTTTACTCATGGTCATTACCAACACAGGCTTGGACTGAATAAACCACTTTAGTTCTGTTTTTGCGTAAACTGACTCGATGCGTTTTGGGCCATTACATGATCATGCCAGAAATGGCTATGCCGTCCGCGCGTGCTGGGCCCCCTATCTGTTCGCTAAATAAAGGTGGCCTTAACAACCCTCAGCCATTGCTCCCTTTTGCATTGCTTCTGGGCGGTGAAACGAGTGTGCGAGTTATGCTTGAGCTGTACAATCAGCTTTTAAATGCTATTACAAAGGTACTACCTAAGAGGAATCACAGTGATCAAAAACTTGAAAGCATTTTTTAAGCAAGAGTCGGCTGTTGGCATTTTATTGTTAATTGCCGCAGCTCTAGCTTTGGTTGTCGCTAATTCACCTCTAGCGGTCTACTACGAGGCGTTGCTGAATACGCCTGTTGAAATTACCTTTGGCAGTTTTGAGATACACAAGCCTTTATTGTTGTGGATTAATGACGGTCTTATGGCGTTGTTTTTCTTTGTTGTTGGGCTTGAGTTGAAGCGCGAGCTAATCGACGGTCACCTGTCGAGCCCAGGTCAAATAGCCCTTCCGGCTATTGCAGCGGTAGGCGGTATTGTCGCTCCTGCCGGGGTTTATGCGGTTATAAACTGGGGTAATGTTGAGGCGATGAAAGGCTGGGCTATCCCTACGGCCACGGATATTGCCTTTGCCTTGGGTGTTTTAACTTTGCTTGGTAAGCGCGTGCCTGTGGCACTGAAAGTTTTTTTGGTATCACTGGCGATCTTCGATGACATTGGTGCCATTGTTATTATCGCAATTTTCTACACCGCTGAACTTTCCGATGCAGCCTTAATGGTGGCTTCGGCTAGCCTAGTAATTTTGTTTACTATGAATCGTAAACACGTATCAGAGCAGGGGCCTTACATGATTATTGGTCTTATTCTTTGGGCTTCGGTGCTGAAATCCGGTGTGCATGCGACTCTAGCTGGTGTCACGCTGGCCATGTTTATTCCTTACACTCACAAGCATAAGCCTGGTGTCTCACCCTGTCGACAGCTTGAGCACAGCTTGCACCCTGCTGTTTCGTTTCAGATATTACCCATATTTGCCTTTGCTAATGCGGGTGTTAACTTGACGGGTATTGGTGCCGATGCACTGATGAATTCGGTGCCATTGGGGATAACACTAGGCCTGTTTTTAGGTAAGCCAGTCGGTGTGTTTTTATTTTGCTGGGTTGCCATTAAGTTAGGCGTAACTAAATTACCCGAAGGTTCTAATTGGACCATGTTGTTGGGGGTCGCTTGGCTTACTGGTATTGGTTTTACGATGAGTTTGTTTATCGGTAGCTTAGCGTTCGAGAATTCGATCGCGCAGTATATTACTGAAAATCGAATAGGTATTTTATTGGGTACCATCTTGTCGGCCGTGTTGGGGTACTTGATCGTGGCTTGGGGCCTGAAGAAACTGCCTAAGAGCTAAGCGTTGTCAATAAAAGGACTTTGTTAATAGAGTCTTTTTTGGGTGCCTGCTGCAAAGCGGAATGTGTGCGGTCCTTTTGCGCCGGCTCTTTGTTACTGCTGTGCATATGTTCAGGGTGAGCGGTGTACCGCAGTGGCATGGATGTCATCTTGCGGCTAGTCAGTTACGCCTATAGAGTGCACTCCCCCTTTTTGCGCAGTGCTGTGTCGACCCTGAAAAAAATCCTCGCCTGTTAGATGTCGTGTAATTTTTGAGCAAAGAAAAAGTCAAGACCAGTTCTTGTTGTCTATTAATCCTCTCACTTTAATAACGCCTGTCAAAGACCAAGTAAAACAGTCGGGTATATACTTGACTAAGGTGCTGGGTTTTAGGAAAATACCCACCTTAGAGTAACTTTTAGCTCTGCTTTGCCCACATTAGCGGGCTTAACATAGAGAGTTCCTGATGAGATTGACGACTAAAGGCCGCTATGCCGTTACTGCCATGCTGGATCTGGCCCTGAATTCTAATTCGGGTCCTACTAGTCTCGCCGGTATTTCCAAGCGCCAAGAAATATCGCTGTCTTATCTTGAACAGCTGTTTTCTAAATTGCGTCAACAGCAATTGGTGTCGAGCGTGCGCGGTCCGGGTGGCGGTTACACATTGAGTCGCGCCGCCGCCGAAATCTCGGTAGCCGAAATTATCGATGCGGTTAATGAATCCATCGATGCCACCAGTTGTGGTGGCAAAGATGGTTGTCAAAAGGGCAAGGTCTGCCTGACTCACCACCTTTGGTGCGATCTTAGCCAGCAAATTCACGATTTTTTAACGGGTATTACCCTCGGTACACTGGTTCAGCGCCAAGAAGTGCGCGAAGTCTCCGAGCGCCAGAATCAGCCCCAAGTCGATCTGAAATTAGACGTAGATTTGATCGATGCAGAGGCCTTATTGTGAGTAATCAGATGGTAAGTCCCAAAGCTGCTATTTATTTTGATTACGCTGCTACCTCGCCCGTTGCCAGTAGTGTCGCCGCTGCTATGGGTGCCTGTCTGACTATGGATGGCACCTTTGCCAACCCCGCGTCGCGCTCGCACATCTATGGCTGGCAGGCTGAAGAGAAAGTAGAGGCGGCTCGTCAGCAAGTGGCCGACTTACTTCACTGCGATGGTCGCGAAATCGTCTGGACCAGCGGTGCCACTGAATCAAATAATTTGGCGATTAAGGGCGTATTTGAAGCTGCTATAGCTGCAGGGCACAGCAAAGGCCATCTGATAACCTCGGTGATCGAGCATAAAGCGGTTATCGACCCGGTTAAATGGCTGCAGCAACAGGGTGTTGAAGTTACTTGGCTAACGCCGGATACGCGCGGCGTGATTAGCGCTGAACAAGTCAGCGCTGCGCTGCGTCCCGATACTCGCATAGTCAGCCTGATGCAGGTGAACAACGAAACCGGTGTGATCAATCCAATAGCGGCTATTGGTCAAATTTGCCGTGCGCAGGGTGTACTTTTTCATGTTGATGCCGCTCAGGCCGCGGGTAAGTTAGATACTAATGTCGAGGTTCTCAGTGCCGATTTACTGAGTTTATCGGCACACAAATTTTATGGCCCCAAGGGGGTTGGCTGTCTTTACGTGCGCCGCGCCGTAGCGGCGCAGATCGCACCGCAAATACACGGCGGCGGTCATGAGCGCCGACTGCGCTCGGGAACTCTGCCGACTCATCAATTAGTGGGCATGGGCGCGGCGGCTGAACTGGCTAAAGCCGGATTGATCGATGAAATGGCGCGCATAGCGTTACTACGTGACAAGCTGTGGCAGGGTATTAAAGATTTGCCCGGTGCCTCGCAAAATGGCGCTGGCGCTGATATTGGCCCTATTCACTTGAATGTACGTTTTAGCGGTGTCGACGGTGAGACGTTGCTGTTGTCGCTGCGTCAGCTGGCTTTATCGTCAGGTTCAGCTTGCACTTCGGCCAGCATGGAGCCGTCATATGTACTTAAGGCTATGGGCTTAAGTGATGCCGATGCCCACAGCTCGCTGCGGTTGTCGTTAGGCCGTTTTACCACCGATGCCGATATAGAACAGGCTATCGAACATATTTGTAAGACCATTACTGTCTTGCAGGCTGCTTAAAAAAGAGTCGCGACAGTAGTGAAACCGTGATTAAAAGAGTTATAGAGAGTTCGCTATGAGTGAGCAAATAGAAATAGAACAAGCGCTAAATCGCGAGTACGAAGCTGGCTTTGTCACCAACGTCGAAGCTGAAACCTTCGCGCCCGGTCTTGATGAAGATGTCGTGCGCCGCATATCGGCCATGAAAAATGAGCCTGAGTGGCTACTTGACTGGCGCTTAAAAGCCTTTCGCAGCTGGCAGGAAATGGACGAGCCGAACTGGGCTCATCTCGGCTACGATAAGATGGATTATCAGTCGATTTCTTACTATTCGGCCCCCAAAAGTATGGCCGACAGACCTAAGTCGCTGGATGAGGTCGATCCCGAGCTGATTGAAACTTACAATAAGCTCGGTATACCGCTGGAAGAGCAGATGGCGCTCGCGGGTGTTGCAGTCGATGTAGTATTTGACTCGGTGTCGGTGTTGACCACTTTTCGTGAGAAGCTGCTGGAGGTCGGAGTGATCTTTTGCTCTATCTCTGAGGCTGTGCATGAGTACCCAGATTTGGTGAAAAAATATTTGGGTTCGGTAGTACCGCAAAAAGACAATTTTTTTGCCGCGCTTAATTGTGCTGTATTTACTGACGGTTCATTTGTTTATATTCCTAAGGGCGTGCGCTGTCCAATGGAGCTGTCGACCTATTTCCGCATCAACGAAATGAATACCGGTCAGTTTGAGCGGACTTTAATTATTGCTGATGAAGGTAGCCATGTCAGTTATCTCGAAGGTTGTACCGCACCCCAGCGCGATGAAAATCAGCTGCACGCGGCGGTGGTCGAATTGGTGGTTATGGACGACGCCGAAATTAAATATTCAACCGTGCAAAACTGGTATCCCGGCGATGAAAACGGTAAGGGTGGTATTTATAACTTTGTTACTAAGCGCGGCATCTGCCATAAAAATGCCAAGTTGTCATGGACTCAGGTAGAAACAGGCTCGGCCATTACCTGGAAGTATCCAAGCTGTATTTTAAAAGGCGACAACAGTATTGGCGAGTTTTACTCGGTAGCGCTAACGCGCGGCATGCAGCAGGCTGATACCGGAACTAAAATGATTCACTTGGGTAAAAATACCAAGTCGACCATCATCTCTAAGGGTATTTCGGCGGGGCGCAGTAGCAACAGTTACCGCGGCTTAGTGCGAATGAACCCCGGTGCTCACAACGCCCGCAACTTTACCCAGTGCGACTCCTTGTTGATTGGCGATAAGTGTGGCGCCCACACTTTCCCCTATGTTGAGAGCCGCAATCGCTCAGCGATTGTCGAGCATGAAGCGACAACCTCTAAGGTGAGCGACGATCAAATGTTCCTTTGTCAGCAGCGCGGTCTAGACCCAGAAAAAGCGGTGTCTATGATCGTCAACGGCTTCTGCAAAGAAGTATTTAAAGAGTTGCCGATGGAATTTGCCGTAGAAGCGGGCAAGTTGTTAGAAATTAGCCTTGAAGGGTCTGTCGGCTAACGCCGAGCTAATCCGATATTAAAGAGAGCGACGATGTTAAAAGTTAAAGATCTATATGCCAGCGTTGAAGATAAAACAATCCTCAAGGGCCTGAGTCTCAATATTAAAGCCGGTGAAGTACACGCCATAATGGGTCCCAATGGCGCCGGTAAAAGCACCCTTGGTTATGTATTATCGGGTCGCGAAGGCTACAGCGTTGAAGGCGGTTCGGCCGAGCTTGACGGCAAAGATATTCTCGATATGGAAGCTGACGAGCGTGCCTGCGCCGGTTTGTTTTTGGCGTTTCAGTACCCAGTTGAAATTCCAGGCGTCAGCAATCTCGAATTTTTAAAAGCATCACTTGATGCTCAGCGTAAAATGCAAGGTGTTGAGCCTTTGACTGCTACCGAGATTTTGAAAATGGCGCGCGCCGCCTGTAAACAGGTACACCTGCCGATTGAGTTTTTAAAACGCGGTGTCAATGAAGGTTTCTCTGGCGGCGAGAAAAAGCGCAATGAAATTTTGCAAATGCTGATGCTGCAGCCAAAGTTATGCATTCTCGATGAGTCGGATTCCGGCCTCGATATCGATGCACTGCAGGTGGTTGCTGAGGGCGTAAATTCGCAGCGCAGTCCCGATCGGAGTTTTCTTATTGTTACTCATTATCAGCGCTTGCTTGACTATATCAAGCCGGACTTTGTGCACGTGCTTGCCGACGGTAAGATCGTTAAAAGTGGTGGCCCAGAGCTGGCACTGGAATTGGAAGAAAATGGCTACGGCTGGTTGAATGACAATGCCTGTGAAGGTCAAGGCGCATGAGTGCCTGGTTAGAGGCCTGCATAGCGCGCGCCGATGACAATACCGCAGGACAAAGCTGGTTGGCGGCTAAGCGCCAAGAGTCACTGGAATTGCTGCGCGAAAGCCCATGGCCGACTCGAAAAACCGAGGCCTGGAAGTACACGCCACTGAGAGTCCTGCAAGGTTTCAGCGGTGGTGCAGTAGGTTCGGCTGCAGTGGTAGACAAAATTGATGACTTAAACAGTATTGACTTGGTTTTTGTCGATGGCAATTTTGATACCGAACAGTTATCTGTTGAGTTGCCAGAAGGCTTGTCAGTGACGCGTTTAGCCGATGCTGATCGTGCAACTCAAGCTTGGGCGGCCAAGCGCTTTGCTTGCATTAAACCCGAACGCCATCTGTTTGGCTTGGTTAATGATGTGTTGTTTAGCGATGGCGTTATTATCGATGTTGCTGCTGGCTGTACAATTCATCAGCCAATTCGAGTGGTGCAGCAACTGAGTGAAGGTGCCGAGGCTCATACCCGTGTACTGGTTCGCCTAGGTGAGGGCGCAAAGGCGGCTGTTATTGAACAATGCGACGGCAATAGTGAAAGCTTTAATACGCTAGTGGCGGAATACCAAATTTCTGCAAAAGCCGAGCTTGAGCACTATCGCTTTGCCTTTCAGGTCGACAAGGCCATGAGTGTCGGCGGCTGTCATTTTGACTTGGCCGAACGCGCTCAGTTAAATTCTACCTTGGTCGGCTTTGGCAGTACCTTGTCGCGCGTAGATGTCGACATCCATCACGGCGGCGAACACACCTTCGCTAAGTTTAATGCGATCTATTTGCTCGATGGTCGCGAGTTATTCGACTTGCATGCTACGGTTGAGCATGCCAATCCTAATGGTCGCACTATCGAAAATATTCGCTGTATTATCGCAGATCACGCTAAAGCCGTTTTTAACGGCCGCATTCATATTCATCGTGACGCGCAAAAAGTTTTGGCTGAGCTCAATAATCGCAATTTGTTGTTATCTGATCACGCCGAGATCAATACTAAACCCGAGCTGGAAATTTACGCCGACGATGTCAAGTGTGCCCATGGTGCCACGATTGCGGCTATGGACGAGCAGGCGCTCTATTACTTGCAGTCGCGCGGCGTTGATAGAAGCAAGGCGCAGGTAATGCTGAGCTTTGGTTTTATTAATGAGCTGGTCGATCAAATGCCTAATCAAATACTGGCGGAGTGGTTGCGTCCGCAGTTGCGCCAGCGTTTTTCCCAAATGGAAGTGAGTTAGTTTTATATGACTTTTGATGTAGAAGCCATTCGCCAGCAGTTTCCGATTTTGTCGCGAAAAATTGACGGCGCGCCTTTGGTGTACCTTGATAATGCGGCCACTACGCAAAAACCTCAGTGCGTAATTGACGCTATCGTCGACTATTACAGCCACTGTAATTCTAATGTCCACCGCGGTGCCCATCGTCTGGCTGATGAAGCTACGACTAAATTTGAAAATGCCCGCGATATTATCGCCGGTTTTTTAAATGCAGCGTCACGCAATGAAGTTATCTGGACTTCGGGTACCACCGAGGGCATCAATATAATTGCTAACGGTATTGCCCAGCGCCTGCAGGTCGGCGATGAAGTACTGGTCACCGAGATGGAGCATCATGCCAACTTGGTCACTTGGCAGCAGGCCTGTAAACGCAGCGGCGCCATTTTAAGAATTGCGCCTATTAATGATGATGGCGAGCTAATTGTCTCGGCGTTTAATGATTTGCTCTGTGCAAAAACTCAGTTTGTGGCGCTGCCGCAAGTATCCAATGCTCTGGGTACGATTAACCCTGTTATTGAGCTAATAGTCAGCGCTAAAGCAGTCGGTGCGCTGGTGTTAATTGATGGCGCTCAGGGTATTGCCCATGGTGCGGTCGATGTGCAGGCGCTGGGCTGCGATTTCTATGTTTTTTCTGGTCATAAGTTATTTGGTCCTACCGGCACAGGTGTGCTCTGGGGTCGCGAGTCCTTATTAGCCGATTGGCCTGTGTGGCAAGTGGGTGGCGAGATGATTTTATCGGTTAGTTATCAAAGTGCCGAGTGGAATTTACTGCCCTATCGCTTAGAGGCAGGCACCCCAAATATTGCCGGTATTGTAGGATTGGGTGCGGCGGTTGAGTGGTTTTCAAGCTTGGATACAATCGGCCTTAAAACCCATGAAACTGCGCTTTTATCGCGTGCCACCGATTTGGCTGAGGCATTCGATGGTTTGACTATTGTCGGGCGTGCAAAGAATAAAACTGGCGTACTCAGTTTCTTACTGGACGAAGGGCATCCAGCCGATGTCGGTTTTTTACTCGATCGTCAGGGTGTCGCTATTCGCACCGGTAATCACTGTGCAGAGCCGCTGATGAAGCGTTTGGGCGTGCCTGGCACTGCTCGAGCCTCATTCTCTATTTACAATACCTTGGCCGAGGTGGAGCAATTGTTTACCGCCTTGAACAAGGTCAAAGCCATGCTGGCTTAAGGACGAGATAATGACAGTCACAAGTTTTGATCCGAATGCTGAGACTATCAGCATGACTGCGACAGCCCAAGGCTATTTTATTAAAAAGCTGGCCGCAGAAAGCAAAAAAGGATCCGATAAAATCATCCGGCTGAGTACTAAAAAGTCGGGTTGCACTGGTTATGCTTACGTGCTCGACTTTGTCGACGGTCCAGAAGAAAATGACGATCAGGTCGAAGCCGCCGCAGGTATTACCTTGTCGGTCGCTGTCGATGCTTTAAAGATGTTGCGTGGTACCGAGATCGATCTCGTCACTGAAGGTATTAATAAAGTGATTAAGTTTAATAACCCTAACGTCACTGCTGAGTGCGGTTGTGGCGAGAGCTTTAGTGTCAGCTGAGTGCTGTTGCAAGCAGCAGCTAAGAGATCAATTGAATCGAGTTTGGTATATAGAGTCAGAAGGTTCTTGTGAGATATTTGTGGATTTGCTCCATTCATGGAAGCTGTCCCAGTATTGGCCTGGCCAGAAGGTCAGCATATCTCTGCCAGCTCAAGCACCGCGTCGTTTTTAGCGCGGATGACAGAGCTTGTTCCTAACCGCTCTGTGCATTTCCTCCTACCATGGAGGTCCACCCGTTCTTGGTAATATATAGAGAATCAGTAGGTAAAAAGCACCATGCAACAAAATATGGCCGTGACTCAGCGCGACTGCCCGGTTCGGCGTGTACCCCAAGGTGGCTTTGAGGTTATTCCTGAGGGGCAATTTGTCTCAATTAAACAGTCCCTAGGCGGTAACTACACCGTCACTTGGCAGGGTAATATGTATCGTATTGACGGCACAGATGCCGACGCTATTGGCGCTGAACCTGAAGTGTTAGAGTTTTCCGATAACGGCTCGGGCGAAATTCTAGAAGATCAGGTTTGGCAGGCTCTAGATACCATTTATGACCCAGAGATTGCCTCGAGCCTTGTGGCTATGGGTTTGATTTATGCCGTGGCGCTGGATCAAAGCTCGGGAGGTGTTGATATTCAAATGACTCTAACCGCGCCGACCTGTGGTATGGGGCCAGTGCTGGTGGGCGATGTTGAATATCGTTGCGGCAAAGTCCCTAACGTGAGTTCGGTAAAAGTGGAATTGGTGTTTGACCCCCCGTGGCACAAAGATATGATGACCGAAGAGGCTCAGCTCGAGGCTGGGTTGTTCTTTTAGCACTTATGCACAAAGCTGGGTTTGATCCGGCGGCCATAGTATCAAGACATAATGGGTGACTCAGCTTTTGGCCGAATTTTTTAGCACTCATGCGCAAGGCTGAGTTTGATTCGGCGTTCATGGCATAAAGACATAATGCTAGGCGAGACTTAGCTTGAAGCAGAGCTGTCCATCTAAGTCGAAGTTGGGCCGTTATTTTACAACAGAGGTTTGATTATGCCGTTGGCAACAACAGAAGATATCCTAGAAGATCTTGCGTTTTTTGACGACTGGGAAGAGCGCTATAAGTACATTATTGATCTTGGTAAGGGGCTTCCTGCAATGAGTGAGAGGCTGCACACCCCTGAGCGACTGGTCAAAGGTTGTCAGAGCAGTGTTTGGATCGATGTGGGGCGCGACGATGACCTTTTACTATTTTTGGTCGACTCTGATGCGTTTATTGTGCGCGGCTTGCTGGCATTGGTGATGGCCGCTTACAGTGGTAAAACTGCAGCTGAGATTGTCGCTTTCGATATATCCTCGTATTTCCAACAGTTAGATCTTGAGCGCCACTTGAGTCCCACCCGTGGTAATGGCCTCAAGGCCATTGTTGCCCGCATACAAACGATTGCCAAGGCAGTAGTCGCTGCCGCGTAAGCTGTTCTACATTGGTCGAATAGCGTATAATTTGCGCCTGATATTTTTCCTGTCTCTCGGTTGGGCTTCTTCTTATTAGTGGAAGCCCAGTAAGAGCAGATTAAAAGGGCGCTGAAGTTTGCGCTCGCTAACTTTACAGCGGAGTTCCCAATGACCCTTGAACGCACCTTATCCATTATTAAGCCCGATGGCGTCGCCAAAAATATTGTCGGTGAGGTTATCAGTCGCTTTGAAAAAGACGGTCTGCGAGTTGCCGCCGCAAAAATGCTGCTGCTGAGCGAAGTTCAGGTAGCCGATTTTTATGCCGAGCATAAAGGTCAGCCTTTTTTTGACGGTCTGCTGGCCTTTATGTCGTCGGGCCCCGTTTTAGTTCAAGTTTTAGAAGGCGAAAACGCTATCACTCGGAATCGCGAGATTATGGGCGCGACTAATCCGGCGGAAGCTGCCAAAGGCACCATACGCGCCGATTTCGCCGAGGCGACCGGTCGTAATATAGTCCATGGCTCTGACTCACCAGAGTCGGCTAAACGTGAGATCGAATTTTTCTTTGCTGGCGATGCGCTGCTCGCTTGAGCCATATCTTGAATCTTTTAAACGTTATTGAGGTCTATTGTGGCTGAACTATCCTTGGCAGTTAACGCTGTACTAAATACCCAAAGCGCCAGGGATTCGGCTGCCGAAGAACCAACAGCGGCCCTTAAAGTCAACTTGCTTGGCTTAAATCATCAAAAGCTGGTGAGTTTCTTTGAATCAATCGGCGAGAAAAAGTTTCGTGCGGCACAAGTATTAAAATGGATTCATCAGTTGGGAGTCATCGATTTTGACGCGATGACCAACATCAGTAAAGGGCTGCGGGAAAAGCTTAAACGCACAGCGACGCTTGAATTGCCGGAAATTATCCAGCAACTTGATTCAAAAGACGGCACCCGCAAGTTCTTGATTCGCGAGTCCGGCGGTAGTGTAATCGAGACTGTGTATATTCCTGAGGGTAACCGCGGTACTTTGTGTGTGTCGTCGCAAGTGGGATGTGCACTCGATTGCAGTTTTTGCATGACCGGTAAACAGGGTTTTAGCCGCGATTTAGACGCCTTCGAAATTATTGGGCAGGTATGGCTAGCGGCAAAATCGTTTGGTCAGTTTGGTGAAGATCGTCCGCGCAAGATCACCAACGTGGTGATGATGGGGATGGGTGAGCCTCTGCTTAACTTCGATAATGTAGTCGATAGCATGAATATCATGATGCACGACAACGCTTATGGAATATCTAAGCGCCGCGTTACTTTGAGTACATCTGGTGTTGTGCCTGCACTGGATCGTTTGGGCGAATACACCGACTGCTGCCTTGCTATATCTTTGCATGCGGCCAACGATGAGTTGCGCAATGAACTGGTGCCTATCAACAAGAAGTATCCCATTGCGATGCTGCTGGAATCGGCTCAGCGTTATATCGAAAATACGCCCGATAATCGCCGCAAGATTACCATCGAATACACATTGATCGATCATGTTAATGACCGTATGGAACACGCGGTGGAACTTGCTGATCTTCTGCGCGATGTCCCAGTTAAGATTAACTTGATACCGTTTAATCCGTTTAACTTGTCGAATTACAAGCGTGTCAGTAATAATCAGCTGCACCGTTTTCGGGATTATTTAATTGAGCAGGGCTATATTGTTACCGTGCGCACTACTCGTGGTGACGATATCGACGCCGCTTGCGGTCAGTTAGCGGGCCAAGTGAATGATCGTACGCGTCGCAGTGAACGTTATAAGGCCAAGTTTGAAGAAGAGCAAGCGATTAAAATTATTACCCCAGAGCAATAATTCCTATAAAAAATGATTAAGGCTAAGTTATGCATGCTCAGATATTAATTGTTATTGTCAGTGCTTTGTTTTTATCCGCCTGCATTAACACCATAGATGGTGTGCAGGTACGAGAGATCGACCAGAGTAAAGTGCTGTCGAATGAAGTTGCTTTGGGTATGGCATATTTTGGCAAAGGTGATCGCGAGGGCGCGCAAATTCATTTCGAAAAAGCTCTTAAGATCGATAAAAAATCGCATGAGGCGATCAATGGTATGGGCTTGGTGTTTCAGTATGAAGGTGAATCAGAACTGGCCGAAGACTATTTTAAACGCTCGTTAAAATTGCGCCCTGACTTTGCCCAGGGACATAATAACTACGGCAGTTTTTTGTTTAGCAGTAAACGCTTTGAAGACGCTTTCAAGGAATTTACTATAGCTGCTAGTTTTATTAATTATCGAGGGCGCGCAGGGGCCTTAACTAATCTTGGCCGTACGGCGCTAAAGCTCGACCGCCCAGATAAAGCTGAGGCGTCTTTCGAACATGCTGTTAGGCTTGACCCTCGAGCATCGCTGGCATTGATCGAATTAGCAGAAGTATATTTCAAGCAAGAGGACTACTCCGCCTCAAAAAAGAATCTTGATCAGTTTGATAGGGTCTCTCGCCAAAGTGCTCGCAGTTTGTGGTTAGGTATTCGTATTGAACGAATTTTTGGCAATAAAGATAAAGAAGCCAGTTATGCGCTGGCATTAAAGAATTTACATCCCTACTCGAAAGAGTATTTGAACTATAAGAAATCGCTATAACATGACTGACAATAACACTACTACTCCTGTTGTTACTCCAGTACTCAACAACAATACCTCGTCACTGCCATCCCCTGGTGCGGTATTACGCTTGAATCGTGAGAATTCTTCACTTTCTCAGGAGGATGTTTCGATTGCACTCAATGTAACCGTCAGTAAAGTGAAAAGTCTAGAGGCGGATGAATTTGAAAAAATGCACTCGGAACCCTTCATACGTGGCTATCTGCGTAGTTACGCGAAATTACTAAAAATTGATGGTGAGAGTTTGATTTCTTGCTATGACCAATTTGTGGGTGTGTCTGCAGTGGCGGTCACATTGAGTGATAATAAACACTGTAACGATGAAACCGACAACAGCACAGGTTTAGGCAAAATTTTATTGATTGCTTTATTGTTGTTTGCTGCAGTTTGGTTCGTTTGGGAAGGGCTTAAGGGCTCCCCAGTTGAGAATAGTACGGTTGTAGTGGCATCGAATGTCGACGCACAGCTTGAAATACTTGACGAGTTTGGCTCTATCGAAACTGTGATAGATGTTGTTAGCACGGACAGTGCAGCAGTCACCAACGCTGCCGCGGTGCAGGTAGAAGCCGCGACGCCAAATGTTCAGGTTTTAGATACACTTAAATTTGTTTTTTCTGACGAGTGCTGGGTAGAGGTGACTGATTCATCTGACGATGTACTTTTTGCCGATGTTAAGCAAAGCGGTGAAATATTACAATTACAAGGTGTGGCGCCTTTTAACGTGATCTTGGGTAATGCTGGTGCGGTCACGTTAACCATAAATGATGAACCTGTTAACAGCCAGCCCAAGATTGGTCGAAAAACCATGAAATTCACTGTTCAGGCGCTTAATTAAGAACAGTAACAGTGCTGATGATCGAGTTTAGTTTAGGCGGATAACGTATTAACAGGTACAAATATGCAATTTGAATCTCCGATAAAGCGCCGAAAAACTCGCCAGATTATGGTCGGTAATGTTCCTGTCGGTGGTGGTGCGCCTATCTCTGTACAAAGTATGACTAATACCGAGACTTGCGATGTTGAAGCGACTGTAGCTCAAATTATACGCATTCAAGATGCCGGTGCCGATATTGTTCGTGTTTCTGTGCCGAGCATGGAGGCAGCCGAAGCTTTCGGAAAGATTCGCAAGCTGGTCGATGTGCCGCTGGTGGCCGATATTCATTTTGATTATCGAATTGCACTTCGTGTGGCCGACCTCGGGGTCGACTGCTTGCGGATCAATCCTGGTAACATTGGTCGCGATAAACGTGTTCGCGCGGTCGTCGATAAAGCGAGGGATTTGAATATTCCTATTCGCATCGGCGTTAATGCCGGTTCGCTTGAAAAAGACATTCAGAAAAAATACGGCGAGCCTACACCCGATGCTCTAGTCGAGTCAGCGCTGCGCCATGTTGAATTGCTGGATAAATACGATTTTCAAAATTTCAAAGTTAGTGTTAAAGCATCAGACGTATTTATGGCTGTGGCCGCTTATCGAAAATTGTCTGAGCAGATCGAACAGCCACTGCATCTTGGTATTACCGAGGCTGGTGGCTTGCGAGCCGGAACGGTGAAGTCTTCGGTTGGTCTGGGCATGCTGTTAATGGATGGTATTGGCGATACTTTACGGGTGTCACTGGCGGCAGATCAAATAGAAGAAGTGAAGGTCGGCTGGGATATGCTGAAGAGCTTAAAGCTGCGTAATAAAGGCGTGAACTTTATCGCCTGTCCAAGCTGTTCGCGCCAGAACTTTGATGTCATCAGCACCATGAATGAGCTTGAGCAGCGCGTTGAGGATATCAAGGTGCCGCTAGATGTGGCTGTCATTGGCTGTGTAGTGAACGGTCCTGGTGAAGCGAAAGAGGCCGACCTAGGCCTAGCCGGTGGTTCACCGAGCAATTTAGTTTATGTAGACGGTAAGCCAAGTCAAAAGTTTACTAATGAAAACCTGGTCGATAAATTAGAAAGTTTAATTCGAAGCAAAGCGACTGAAAAACAAGAGCAGTTGGAAAAAGACGAAGCCAATATTATCCTTCGGGTGTGATCGCTATCCCCAGCGGGATTTTGCTTTAGGCACATCTTTGGGACCTATATTCGATGTTCAATAGAGCCCGTGTCGTACTGACACAGATGATATTGTACGACTATTTAGGCCACGCTTGATAAGACAAAAACAAAAGAATAGAAATCCTATGGCTCAGAAAAAATTACAATCCATTCGCGGTATGAATGACTTATTACCCACCGAATCTGCTAGATGGCAGTATGTGGAAGCCACTGTCGCCGATATTCTTGGTCGCTACGGTTACAACGAAATTCGTTTCCCGATTGTTGAAAGTACAGATTTATTTAAGCGTTCTATCGGTGAAGTGACTGATATAGTCGAAAAAGAGATGTACACTTTTGATGATCGTAATGGCGACAGTCTCACCATGCGTCCTGAGGGTACTGCGAGTTGCGTGCGTGCGTGCGAGCAAAACGGCTTGCTTTACAATCAGGTGCAGCGCCTTTGGTATATGGGGCCAATGTTTCGTTACGAGCGTCCGCAAAAAGGTCGTCTGCGTCAGTTCCATCAAATTGGTATCGAAACCTTTGGTATGGAGGGCCCGGATATCGACGCCGAGCTCTTGTTGATTACCGCACGTTTATGGCGTGAATTGGGGATTGATTCGGCGGTTACTTTACAGTTGAATTCACTCGGAAATATCGAGTCCCGCGCTGCTTTTAAGCAGGCGCTGGTAGCGTACCTGAGCGAGCGTAAAGATCAGCTTGATGCCGACAGTCAGCGCCGCTTAGATAGTAATCCGCTGCGGATTCTAGACAGTAAAAACACCAGCACCCAAGCGCTTCTTGATGATGCGCCAGTATTGCTAGATTACCTAGATGATGACTCGCGCCAGCATTTTGATACACTGCGTCAGCTGTTGGACGCTGCCGGTATTAAGTATGTAGTTAATCCACGCTTGGTTCGCGGCCTCGATTATTACGGCAAGACCGTTTTTGAGTGGGTTACCGACAAACTCGGCGCTCAAGGCACTGTTTGTGCGGGTGGCCGTTACAACGGCTTGGTTGAACAGTTGGGCGGTAAAGCAACACCAGCCGTTGGCTTTGCCATGGGTATCGAACGTTTGGTACTTTTGTTGGAAGAACTGAACGCACTGCCAGAAGGTTTGCAGCAGAATGTTGATGCTTTTTTAATGGTTGTTGGTAATGTTCAAATCGATGCGGTAAAAGTGGCCGAGCAACTGCGCAACGACATGCCTCACTTGCGTTTACAGACGCACTGCGGCGGTGGAAATTACAAAAGCCAGATGAAAAAAGCGTTAAAAAGTGGTGCCAGTGTAGCGCTGGTTCTGGCTGAAGGTGAGACCGCAGCGGGTGAAATTACGCTGAAGTATTTAACTGAGGAGAAACCTCACAAGACTGTTGCCTGGACAAATTTGGCTGCAGAATTAGTGAACAGTTAATGGACATATAATTGAATAACTGCCAGCTAGCTGGCTTCTAATAAAAAATTTGCCAATAATTGGCCGTATCAAGGACATTGTTATGAGTGCGCATCTAACCGAAGAAGAACAGCTTGAAGCCCTAAAACGCTGGTGGAAAGAGAATGGTAAAAACACCGTAGCGGCTGTAGTTGTGGCCGTGGTAGGTTACTTTGGCTTTGAATTCTGGCAGGAAAATACTCGCTTAGCTGCCGAAACGGCATCGGATAAATATCAAACTTTAATCGAGTCGGTGGTAGTCGCACCGGGTCAGTCGCTTTCTGATGTGCAAACAGCCACTGCGGTGAGTTTGGCGGGCGAGCTAAAATCTGAAGCGCCTGGCAGTTTTTATGGTCAAAGTGCGGCGCTCTTTATGGCCAAGATGGCGGTTGAAGCGGAGCAGTTAGACAAGGCCGAGGCTGAGTTGCAATGGTTATTGGCTCAAAATCCAGAGCGGGCGATCGAATTGACTACCCGCTTGCGCCTGTCGCGAGTTCAGGCTGCAGCCGAAAAATACGATATGGCGCTGGCGACTCTAACGAGTGTTGAACCTGGTAGTTTTGCGGCAAATTATGCCGAAGTACGGGGCGATATTTTGCTTGCCCAAGGCAAACCCGACCAGGCACGTGCCGCGTATCAATTAGCATTGAAGTTAAACGCCGACACCGGCTCAGATCAGGACCGCTTGCTGGAGTCTAAAGTCAATGACCTAACCTCGGCGTCAACGGCATCGGCAGAGCCGTTGGCCGCGGTTGAGGTACAGCAATGATTCCTGCTGTGAAACGCGCAGCTCTTATCGCTCTGGTGGCGGCATCGACTGTAGTCACCACGGCTTGTTCGCTGTTTGATACCACCCCAGATCATCTTAAACCGATGCAACTGGAGTCTTTCGAGCGGTCTGCAAAACTCAAACGTGTTTGGTCTTCAGGTGTTGGTGCTAGCCAAGACGTACGTTACGTACGCATGAGCATTGGGACTGACGGTGAGACTTTGTTTGCTTCCGATATTAAAGGTCAGGTCAATGCTTTTAATCGCTTCAACGGCAAGCGTTTGTGGCGCACCGATTTAGATCAGAATCTTAGCGCTGGCGTCGGGGTTGGTTCTGGCATCGCTTTATTGGGTAGCTATAGTGGCGAAGTGATTGCCCTCAACAGCGACTCTGGTGCAGAATTATGGCGCACACAGCTTTCCAGTGAAATTCTATCGGCACCACAAAGTAACGGTAAGTATGTGGCCGTGCAGACACAAGACAGTAAAGTTTATGGTCTCGATGCGATAACTGGCGAGCAGCTCTGGCACTACGAAAACCCGATGCCAAAACTGACTTTGCGCGGTACAGCAGCGCCGGTAATAACTGATACGGCCGTTTATGCCGGTTTTTCTAACGGCAAGCTGATGGCCTTTAATCCGGCCAATGGTTTATTGCTGTGGGAGAAGCGCATTGCCTCCTCCAAAGGTCGCACCGACCTTGAGAAGGTGGTCGATATTGATGGTACTCCACAGTTAGTCGACAGTATTCTGTACGTCGCCAGCCTTAATGGCCGTGTCACCGCAGTGAGTCGTGGCGATGGTCGTCCACTTTGGGCTAAAGATGCCTCCAGTCATCAGCCCGTCGCTGTTTCTGGCGGTCTATTGTTTTTGTCGACTGCAAACGACGAAGTGCTGGCTTACCAAGCGTCTAGTGGTCTAGAACTTTGGCAGAACGATCAGTTACAGCGTCGTACCATCACTGGTCCGCAAGTATTAGGTAACTATGTTGCGGTGGTGGATTTTGAAGGCTACCTTCACTTGTTGAATAAGAGTGACGGTGGCTTCGCCTATCGTACCAAGGTAGACGGCAATGGCGTTAATGCCGCGATGGTCAGTATTGATGACCTGCTCTATGTTCTCGGTAATAACGGCAATTTGATGGCGTATAAAATCGTCGATTAATGCCCTTTACTGTTAAAAATGGCCGCCTCTGTGCAGACAGGGGCGGCCATTTTTCGTACAATGCCGCCATCTGCCCGTTAATCTGGCCTTTGAATTTTTGAGTTAAGCTACATGATCCCAGTTATTGCTTTGGTCGGACGACCAAACGTCGGAAAATCTACCCTATTTAACCGTCTTACCCAATCGCGCGATGCGTTGGTGGCCAACTACTCTGGACTCACTCGCGACCGCAAGTACGGCGAAGCCGAGACCGAAGGACGCAAATATATTGTGATCGACACCGGGGGTATTAGCGGTGGTGAAGAGGGTATTGACGAGTTAATGGCCGAACAGTCCCTGCAGGCGATCGATGAAGCCGATATTGTCTTATTTATGCTCGATGCGCGCGCCGGTTTAACACCCGCCGACAGCATGATTGCCAAGCACCTGCGTGTGCAGGGTAAGAAAACTTTTTTAGTTGCCAACAAAATCGACGGTCAAAATCCCGATGTGGCGCTGGCACCGTTTTATGAGCTGGGTCTAGGCCAGTTGTTCGCCACTACCGTTACCCACGGTAAGGGTGTTAAGCAGATGATGGAGGCGGTATTGTCTGCCGTTCCCGATCATGAAACTGGTGAAAACCAAGGTGCGGCTACCGGTATTAAAATGGCGATTATCGGCCGCCCCAATGTCGGTAAATCGACCCTGGTCAACCGTATGCTAGGAGAAGATCGAGTTGTGGCTTTCGATCAGCCAGGTACAACTACCGACAGTATTTATATTAATTACGAGCGCTTCGGTGAGGCCTACACCATTATCGATACCGCTGGTATTCGGCGCCGCAAAAATATCACCGAGGCGGTAGAAAAATTTTCCATTGTTAAAACTCTTAAAGCTATCGACGATGCCAATGTGGTTATTTTGTTAATGGACGCTAGCGAAGGTATTGTCGAGCAAGATCTGCACCTGCTCGGCAATGTGATTGACGCCGGCCGCGCTCTGGTGATAGCCCTGAACAAATGGGACGGGCTTGAAAGTGAAGCTAAGGACTTTATCGCGAAAGAATTGGATCGTCGTCTGCAGTTTGTCGATTTTGCCGATATTCACCAGATTTCGGCTCTGCACGGAACCGGTGTTGGCCACTTGTACGAGTCAGTTGAGAAGGCCTATAGCTCGGCCACTGATAAACTGACGACTAACCATTTGACCCGTGTTCTAGAAGATTCTATTAGTATTCACCAGCCGCCAATGGTCAACGGTCTGCGTATTAAACTACGCTATGCCCACGCTGGTGGTATGAATCCGCCCATTATTGTGATTCATGGCAATCAGACAGGTTCGGTTCCAGCGCACTACAAACGCTATTTAGAGAAATCTTTTCGCCGCGCTTTAGACTTACACGGTACGCCGATTCGAGTCGAGTTTAAAAGCAGCGAGAATCCGTATGCCGGGCGCACCAATAAGCTTAAAGAACGTCTGCTGGCCAAGAAAAAGCGTACTAAAGTACCCCCTAAAAAAGCTTCACTGAGTAAGAGTGCAAGCACTAAGTCTTCACCGCACAAATTTTCAGGGAAAAAAGTGCCCGGCAAGAAAAAAGACGTTCCGTTTCGCACTAAACGACGATAGCGCTTAGCTTATTGTTAATAGCTTTTTTTAATTTCTAGATGGGGCCTGCGGGCCTCATCTGCCTTTTGTATATCTCGAGTATTATTGTTTATGTCTTCTACAGACTCACCTTCCACAGACGCTCTCATTACCGAGCCCGCCGTTACTTTTTCATCGCTCGGCTTAGTTGAACCGCTGCTGCGTGCTATCGCCGACAAGGGCTATGAAATCCCATCACCGATTCAGGCGCAGGGTATTCCAGCGGTACTGACTGGCGCTGATGTGATGGCTGCCGCGCAAACAGGCACTGGTAAAACGGCTGGTTTTACTTTGCCACTGCTGCAGCGCTTGGCTGAGAGCGCGCTGGAAGGCGCTAAGGTTATGCCCAACCATGTGCGGGCACTTGTGTTAACGCCGACTCGCGAGTTGGCGGCGCAGGTGCAAGAGAGCGTTAAAGATTATAGTCGTCACTTGCCGCGAGTAAAATCTGCAGTGGTATTTGGCGGCGTTAAAATCAATCCGCAGATTGCCTTTATGCGCGGCGGTGTCGATGTGTTGGTTGCCACTCCCGGTCGGTTGTTAGATCTGTATCAGCAGGGTGTGGTGAAATTTAATCAGCTTGAAGTGCTGATTCTGGACGAAGCTGATCGCATGTTGGATATGGGCTTTATTCGCGATATTAAGCGCATTATGTCGCTGTTACCGCAACAGCGCCAGACCTTGCTTTATTCGGCTACTTTTTCCGGCGAAATTCGCACGCTGGCCGAGGGCATGCTGAAGAGTCCAGTGCAGGTGGATGTTAGTCCGCGCAATAGCACTGCGCCGAGTGTGACCCAATGGTTGCACCCAGTCGATAAATCAGAAAAAACTGCACTACTTTGTCATTTGATGAAAAAGCAGGATTGGCAGCAGGTGTTGGTTTTTACCCGCACTAAACACGGTGCCAATAATTTGGTTAAAAAGCTTGAAAAAGCGGGTCTAAGCGCCGCGGCTATCCATGGCAATAAAAGCCAAGGTGCACGTACTCGCGCTTTGGCCGATTTTAAAAAAGGTGAAGTACGGGCACTAGTGGCCACCGATATCGCCGCGCGCGGATTAGATATCGAACAGTTGCCACAAGTAGTGAACTTTGAATTGCCAAGCGTGGCGGAAGACTATGTCCACCGCATAGGTCGAACCGGTCGCGCGGGTGCCAAAGGAAAGGCAATATCGCTGGTGTGTGCCGACGAAGCTAAACAACTGGCAGGTATTGAACGCTTGATTAAGGGCGTTATTAAGCGCGAAATGGTCGATGGTTTCGAGCCAGATCATCGCGTGCCTAGTTCGAATTTAAAGGCTCAGCCGGGAGAGAAATTTGTAAACAAACCCGGCGGTAATAAACCGGCAAATGGCAGCCGTCGCCCACGTAAACCCGGTTCAACTAGTCAGGGACGAGCCAAACCGACAAGCTCTGGGCAGCGTCGAAACACCAGTGGAAATCGTTAAACACCGGTGAGTAATTTAGTTGTTATAGTCATTTGTTTGACGGCGGGGCTGGCACTGCAAAGGTTGTGGCGCTTGCCTGAAAATACCGCTCAAGTTCTCAATCAGTACGTTATTAATATTGCGTTGCCAGCACTGGTCTTGGCTGAGCTGCCTAAATTAAGCCTCAATACTGATGCAGTTATCCCGCTTATATCGAGTTGGGCTGCCATGCTTTTAAGTGTGGTTGTCGTGCTGTTACTGATGAAAATATTTCATTGGAGTCGCGAAGTTAGCGCTGTGATGTTGCTGTTAGTACCGCTTGGCAATACCTCCTTTGTCGGGTTTCCGATGGTTGAAGCCTTGCTTGGTGAGCCAGCATTACCCTATGCGATTATCTACGATCAGCTAGGCAGTTTTGTGGCTGTCTCGACTTTGGGTATGTTGGTACTGGCGTATTACAGTGGCGCCTCGGTTTCACCGAACTTACTGGCGAAAAAACTGTTGTGCTTTCCGCCTTTTATGGCTGTGCTAGTAGCCGTCACTTTAATGGGGCGAGAATACCCTATTTGGTTGTATGAGGGGCTGGCCCGCATAGGTGGCAGTCTTGTGCCGGTGGTGATGGTGGCGGTGGGGTTGCAGTGGCGCCTGCGACTCGATCGCGACCATTTATTGCCGCTGTCGCTGGCGCTTATTTTAAAACTACTAATAATACCTGCATTTTTGTGGGCGGCGATGTCGAGTTTGCAAGTGACGGGTTTAGCGGCACAAGTGGCGCTGCTGGAATCGAGTATGCCAGCGATGATTACAGCGGGAGCATTATTGGCTAGCCACAACCTAGCGCCACGTTTGGCGTCGTCAATAGTCGGTTATGGCCTCTTATTGTCTCTGGCGACAGTGCCTTTATGGTCGATGATCATCTCTTAAATAATACTTATTTATCTGCCATCTTGCCCTTCAATCCGCGCGCCTGTGTCTGTATTAAGGTTGTATAGAGTTATGACGAGAGTGCGGTCATTGTTATTAAAATTTGATCAATAGCGCTCTATAAATTCTCAATATTACCTGGCTATGTAAGTACGCATCTTAGTGTTAACGACCAGTATATGAATAGAGTGCAGATCAAAGCATTATGATGTTGTATATTTGAGCCAAGCGCGCAGGAAGTGATGAAATTTACTGTGTTGGTCGGCAGTATCTAGCTCATATTATTGCGATAAAAGACGGCAGTCATATTAGCGTTGGCTCAAATGTGCATTGGCTCATGTGCTGCAATTCAAACGCTGTAAACAGTATTTGACAGTATGCTTAGATAAAACTGAGCATACTTAATAGTATGCAGACGACCCTGGCTTGATTGAGATTTTTTCCAACTAGTAACTTAGACAGATCAGTGGGAAAAGATTGTAAGCCTCTTAAATGATATTACTAACTGACCCGTCTCTAGTGCCAATGCGCGAGAATAAACAGGTTAGGGGTCATATGTAATAGCTGATCAGCGCGGTGAAGGCCTCTCGTCCGACATTCTGTATATAGCTGATCAGTTTTTTCTAAATCAGACTCGCGTCTATTTTTTTGTGCTCGACGATTCTTGTGTGATTTTGTCTTGCCATGAGCGACAGAAGTGAAACGCTTCTTTAGCAGGGAGTGCGGTTACGTAGAGCCAGCCCTGTAAAGTATCTGCACCAGCTCTTTTAACTAATGCTTCCTGCTCTTTAGTCTCAATACCTTTGGCGCGTACTTTTAAGCCTAGGTTGTGACAAAGTTCTGTAATTTGTCCATAGTAAATAGCAGATAGCTGCGGGTTAAAATCTTTCAGTAAAGTATTGTCGATATTGACACCATCAATTTGAATATTAAATAACGCCTGTAATGTTGAGTGGCGATGGCCATAATCATCGAGAATAATTCTAAAGTTGTTGTCATGAATTTTTTTAATGTTCTGGATAGAGACAGAGCCTCTGTCAATTAACGCCCTTTCTTTTATTTCTATTACTATTTGATCATTGTATTCGCATAGCGACTTGATAAAGCGATCGGTGAACTCTTCTGAATAAAGAAGTTCAGCATTAAAATTAACAAATATCTTAGGTTTGAAGTCTTTTTCTCGCCAAGACTCTATGTCATCTATTAGGCGATTGATAATCCACAGATGGATAACCTCGGCGATACTTCCGCGTTTAACCTCTTCTAAGAAGTCTGGCTTGCATAGTTCTCCAGAGCTATTTTCTAAACGGAGTAATGCTTCAATCCCCTCAATTTTTAAGCCGCAGCTCTTTAATATTGGCTGATAGTGTAAATGCAGGTTTCCGGTGAGGATGTTTTCGATAAGTGTGTTCTGCGCAGATTTTGTATTGATATTTGTATTTATTTGCGGTTTTAAAGTGTGGTAGTTGTATTCCCCTAACACGGATAAGTTTTTTGCCAAGTCTTCAGCGACTTCTCGTTCATTGTTGTATAGGTGACTTACTATAATAAAGGGGCGGTAAATAAAAATGCCCATGATAATTATCACAAGTTGAAATAACAGCACATAAATATTCCCGTTACTGACTTGCCAGCTATTAATAATAGGGGGAGTAATCCAACTGAGATTGCACTCAATAAATGGCAATGTACCTGTGGCTATTACACAATAGGCTAGTATGAAAGAAATAACTGGCGTTAATATAAATGGGATAAGTAAGTAAGGATTGAAAATGATTGGCAGACCAAATATCAGTATTTCGCTGATGTTAAAGCAGGCGAACGGAAATGAAATTCTGGCGATTTGGCGAGAGTGTTGATCCTTTGAAAAAAGCAGTATGGCGATTACTAGCGATATGGCATTGCCTGCACCACCTATGGCGGAAAATAGATTAAATACATCGCCGATACGAAAATTATTGACCAGCGGTTGTGCTAAAAAGCTAGTATCGATTAATAGATTGTAGGTGTTGGTGCCGTGAATACCAAAAAACCATAAGATTTGTGAACCTAATGTTCTCATAATACCCTGAGTGAAAATCGGGCTGTTATTTAGAGTTTCAAATAGTGGGCTTAGTATTGACTTTATAGCAGGGCTAAAGCCAAACACGAGTGCAGACACCAAAAAGAATGTCAGTGTGTAGGGAAGAATAAAATTCAGATGCAGGCGCAAATGGTCACTGATCGCACGACTAATGACGTAGTCGAAGTTAAATTTGCGGCGCAGCAGGCAGAGTACAGAGATAATCATAAAGGGCAGTAGCATGGCGTAGGGCTGAAAGCCAAAGAACCCGCCCTGAAGGATATGGCCGCTGTCGATGAGTTGGTTATTAGCAGTAATAAAACAAGCCAGGCCAAGAATGCTGCAAGCAACGGGTTGTAGCTGATAGTTTTTACCAAGATGGAAACTGAGCGAGATTAAAATGGCTAGTGGGAAGAGTGAATAAACACTGCGGTGGGTCGCTTGCAGGTGCAGCAATAGTGAGTTGTCGGTTGAGTAGCCTAGAATACTCGTTAACAGGGCGCTGCCCAGTGTTAGTACCGAGATTAGAATGAGGTAGGGGATCAGAGCAATAAAGGATTCTCGTACCGATTGCACCACCATATTATTGCTGATGCGCTGAGCCAAAGAGATTTTTCTGTGCCGCATAATGTCCAGCCTGAAAACCTGTGTAGAAGCGATAACCACTACTGTTACTCAAGTATAGGCAAAACCGCCAGAAAGGCGGTCGTCGGTATTGCTTAGTTCATCTAATCAGCAGGCTTGCTTTAGTTTTGGTGCCAAAAAGGTTGGCCAATAGTCGGGGTGCTGGGAGCGGCAGTTTGTCGTTTTAGCATCAAACCGGATAGATACGCTTTGCGCCCGGCATCAATGGCACTGGCAAAGGCGCCGGCCATTAGGGCGGGGTCTTGTGCGCGGGCGACAGCAGTGTTGAGTAATACGGCATCAAAACCCATCTCCATAGCCTCACAGGCCTGCGAGGGGGCGCCTATACCTGCGTCGACGATTAGCGGTGTGTTGGGCAATCGCTCGCGCAGAGTCTTAAGGGCGTAGCGATTGAGTAGACCTTGTCCTGTGCCAATCGGTGCGCCCCAGGGCATCAGTACCTGACAGCCTGCATCTAACAGGCGCTGGCACAAAATTAAATCATCGGTACAGTAAGGCAGCACCTTAAACCCACGCTTAATGAGTTCGGCGGTCGCCTCTAACGTTTTGAAGGGGTCGGGTTGCAGGTTGTAGTCATCGCCGATCACTTCGAGTTTTATCCAGTCGGTTTCGAATAACTCGCGCGACATCTCAGCGGTGTTGACCGCCTCTTTTACCGACTTGCAGCCGGCGGTATTGGGCAGCAGGTGGGTGTTACTGTCTTTTATATACTGCCAAATCGCGTCGCCGTTTTTGTCTTCAGGATTTTGGCGGCGCAGCCCCAGAGTGACCATATCGGTACCGGAGGCGGTTATGGCATCGCGCATCAACTGTGGCGAATTGTAGAGGGCAGTGCCGAGCAGGAAGCGGCTATTAAAGGTCTCGCCGTAGAGCCTTAAAGGATCATTTGTCATTATTTTAGCCTCCGCCTATTGGGCGCACGATGTCGATCATGTCGCCGTCGTTCAGCGCTGTATCAAGGTAGCGGGTGCGCGGTACAAAATCGCCGTTAATAGCAGCCGCGACTTTTTTATCACCATAGCCCCAACGGCTAATCGCGGTGGCTAAAAAAGTGTTGGCTGCCAGATGCTCGGTTTCGCCGTTATGGCTGACTTCAATAGTATTCCTGTTAGGCATGTTCAGTCTCTGCTGTAGGCTGACTTTGTAATATGGATTGAAACGGGTCTACGTTCTGTTCAATCGTATTGAGTATATTTTCCACCACTACTGGTGCCAACAAATACCCGTGCCGATAGAGTCCATTGGCTTTAATGAGTCCGTCTTCAACTTCTACTCTAGGCATATTGTCCATAAAGGCTGGGCGTAAATTTACCGCCATATCAACAATACGCGCCTCCGCGAAGGCCGGGTTCAAGGTAAAGAGGGCGCTGGATAGTTCCAGGTTCGATTGCAGGCTTATCGGGCTCATATCTTCACTCTCGATCGAGGTGGCACCAAGAACAAATATGTTGTCCGGCTTGGGCACTATATAAAGCTGATAGCGCGGGTGCATGAGCCGCACAGGCCGCTGCAGTTGTATTTCTTTGGTGTGCACTGATAGCGCTTCACCGCGGACGCCGCGCAGAGGTTGTTCCCTCGATGCACTGTACTTAGCGCCAAAGCCGCGGCAGTCAATGCACAGGTCAAAACGATGGCTCTGTGCTTTAGCCTGCAGGATTTTTGCCGAGGGCTGAACAGGGGTGTTTGGATAAAGCTTGCCGCCGAGCGCTTGAATATCCACTAACAGACGGTTGAGCAACTGCTGATTGTTTATGTGCGCCTCAGGCTCTAGGTATAAACCCTGCTGGAAACTGTCGCTTAAAGCCGGTTCTAGTTGCTGTATTTGTTGACCATTTAGGCGCTGGTATCCGCTGCTGCCGCCAAGAATATGGTTTAAATCGGTATCGAACTGTTGCAGCTCAGCAGTGTCTTGCGGATGGGATACGGCAAGGCTGCCACGCTGGAAAAAAAAGTCAGATTCTGACGAGGGCTTGTGCTCAAGTTCGGCGATCCACTGAGGCCAAAGTTCCAGCGAGCGCAGGCCTATATCGTAGATAGCGCGCTCGGATACCACCGCTTCGGACAGTGGCGCCACCATACCTGCGGCGGTAAAGCCGGCCGCTGCTGAGGGCGTGGTAATAGAGTGCTCGATATGGCCGGCATCGAACAGTGAGACGTTATGGCCGCGTATAAGCAGCTTCCAAGCCAGCAGACGGCCCAGTAAACCGGCACCGGCGATACCGATAGAGTCTTGTTTTGCTACTGTTTTTCGCACTATAGGTGTAGACATATATTTCCCACATCAGCAGCGGGAATAGACAACGCCCGAGCGAGCGCATCTTGTTCCCTCCGCGAGCACTAACTCGATCAGGTTCTGCGGGTTCGTTATGAGTTTGTTGCTCCCAAGGCCTCTTTAAAAGCCTTCGACACTCAATTACAAACGATCTCAGCACAGTCGATATCCATTAAAAAATTTATGAATATGCTGGCGCCCCGACAAGTGTGTGCAGTTTAGCAGCACAAAGGAGGTAGGGTAACTCATATCTAAATGATAAAAATTAAGGCGCTAATGAACTGCACTCACTCCGCACTTTTAAAGATCTAAATAAGCTCGATAGCGCTTGCGAATTTGTCTCACATAATTGACAGGTTCACCTCCGCGCACATAGCCAAAGCGCGCATGATGGTAGTACTTTCGTTGAGACAGTAACAACATCGCCTGTTCGACATTGTCGAACCAGATGTCAGGGTTCAGGCCCTGCTGTTTGGCTAATCGGCGTGCATCAAATACATGGCCAGCACCGGCATTGTAAGCGGCTAGGCTAAACCAGAGACGTTCCTGTGGTGGCAAAGTGGCATCGAATCGGTCGCGGCACCAAGCTAGATAATTGACGCCGGCTTCAATCCCTTTTGCATCGCTGAAGGGCAGTTTGTAACCCAGTTCGCGAGCGGTACGAGGCATCACTTGCATAAGCCCGACCGCCCCTACATGCGAGCGGGCTTTGGGGTTGAAACGACTTTCTTGATACATCTGTGCGGTTATCAGGCGCCAGTCGAACTGGTGCGATGTGGCTGAGTCTTGCACTATCTTATCGAACGGAGATAGTTGGTCGTCGCTGTTGAGGCGCTGTCCCTGATATTTATCGATATTTTTGTCATCGCTGAAATGCTTGTTTTTTACCACGTTAAAATGACGGCTGCCTTTTTCCTTGGCGAGGTAGTTGTTGAGTTGCTGCAGTAGGTTTGCACTCTCAGGGCGCACGGCCCAAGCATGGTCATATTCAGGCTCTAATTTAAGCCCAGGTGCAAGCTTATCAATAAACCGCTGCTCTATATTCACCATATGACTGTCGGCTAGGGTAGCGTCGTAATCACCTCTGGCGACCGCGATTAAAACTTCGGCGGTGCTTAAACCTCGTTTAATTTCATGCAACTGAAATTGATGTCCAGCGGCCTGTAATTTTTTGGCTGTTTGCCAATAGTGAGTGTTAGGCCTTAGGGCCAATGTGCGCCCAGCAAGAGCGTCAAAAGTGTCTAATTTGGGCTTATCTGTGGCAGTTACCAATTGTTCGGCAATTTGGTTGTAAGGGCTGGAGAATACTATGCCGCGCTCGCGGCGAGTTTCTGATGCGGTCATAGAGGCAGCAATAACATCGCCGCGACCCTCGAGCAACCAGTCAATTAAATCAGCTTGTGGTGGCGCTACCACCATTTCTAATTTTAACTTGTGCCGATCGGCAAAGTGGTGCATCAGCTCATAGTCAAACCCCATGAGTTCTCCGCGCCATAAAAAATAGCTAGCAGGGCCGTTGCGCGTAATCACGCGCAGTGTTTTGCGAGCGAGTATACCTTCCCAGTCATCAAATAAACGTTTGTCCCAGTCCTGCTTGCTTAAAGTTTCCAGTAGAAAAATATTCAGTGCCTGCAGCAAATTGGGATTGCTAGGACGCATGGCCCAAGCAATGTTCTGCAACTCGCTAATTTTGGTCCCGATTTGATAGTCCTGCCGATAGCGCTGTATTGATTGCAGTAGGTTGCTGTCGATAACCGCGGCGTCGAATTCACCGCTATTTAGTTTGTCCAATAGTGTGTCGGGGTTGTCACCGCCATTGAGAATAACAATGTCGAAATTGAGGTCTATGTTTTGCTCCAGTAAATCGAGCAGCGTGCCCTGGTAGGAGCTGCCGGCGGGAATGGCGACTCGCTTGCCCTGCAGATCATTGATGTCATCAAGTGCGGCGCTGCTGGCCTTGGTAATGATAAATTCTTGACTGCGGTCAAGTGGCAAACTAAAAGCCAAAAATTGTTCACGCTCAGGCGTTTGGGTTAAATTGTTGACTATTACATCGCCTCGGCCGTTTTGGAGTGCCTCAAAAAGTTCTGCATAATCATCGACGTCGACCCACTCGGGGGTAAGGCCCTGTTGTCGGGCAAAACTTTCCATGCTGTGTTGCTGCTCGAATTGTGGTGTGCCATGGCGGGGCAGGCCACCACTGTCTTGATTGTGTAGGCGCAGTAAACGTATTGCGCCGCGTTCTTTAAGCTCAGCTAGATCACCGCTAAAAGGCGCCGAACTTTTTTTGACCTCTGCCGTGGAAACTGGGTTTTGGTGGTCGCAGGCGGCGAGAATTGATAAAAGTGCGAGCAGTAATATTTTTATGCGCATGTGCTTTCCTCATTTATAGCCGCTTTAGGCAATTTTTTCGACCTTACTGATCAGTTTACCAGAGGCTAGTTGGGTACTGATGCTATCGCCGCAATTTATCTTAGCGGCATTGGTGATAACATTTCCGAAGCTGTCGGTGACCATCGCATAACCGCGTTTAAGCGTGTTGAGTGGGCTGACGCTGTCGAGTAATTCGCAAGCTTTGGCTAGTTGTTGGCGCTGCTGCTGCAGGTTGATTTCGGTTTCGTGTTGCAAGCGCTGTTGCAGATATTTGAGTTGCTGTTGCAGTTCGTGTAATTTTTCCTGAGGGTGAAAATGGCTCTGGCGCAGTTTTAGTTGCTGCAGTTGTTGTTGTTGTTCATGCAGTTGGGATTTAATGACGCGGGTGAGGCGAATCTCTAAACCGTCCAGCTGCTGTGACCAGCCATTGAGCTTATCACCGGGGTGGCGCAGACGCGCCCGCAAATGTTCGAGCTTTTGCTGACTGGCATCCAATTTTCGCCACAGAGCCTCTTCTAGTAGCACTTCATGACCTTCGAGTGTCGAGAGAATTTCTTCGCGGTCGGGGCTCAATAGTTCGGCCGCTGCAGATGGTGTGGGGGCGCGTATATCAGCGACAAAATCGGCTATGGTAAAGTCGGTCTCATGTCCAACGGCGCTGACCAGCGGAATTTTACTGGCGTCTATGGCGCGGGCGACTATTTCTTCGTTGAATGCCCATAAGTCTTCCATAGAACCGCCGCCGCGGCCGACGATAATAGCCTCGATATTGCGCATACGGCAGGCCATGTTTATGGCTCGGGCGATTTGCGCAGGGGCCTCTGCACCCTGCACGGCTACGGGCAGTACCACTAAGTCGATCAGTGGGTAGCGGCGTTGAAACACCGATACCATGTCCCGCACGGCGGCACCGGTAGGTGATGTGATAAGGGCCACGCGCCGGGGCAATACCGGCAGTGTTTTTTTAGTTTCAGCGGCAAATAGCCCCTCTTTTTTTAATTTATGCTTCAGTTCTTCAAAGGCGCGCTGCAGAGCGCCGGTACCGGCCTCCTCCATATGTTCGGCAATTAATTGGTAGTCGCCGCGTCCCTCGTACAGGCTAACTTTGGCGCGCAGCAATATTTGCTGGCCTTGCGTCGGGGCAAAGCGCACGCCGCCATTACGGCCTTTAAACATAGCGCAGCGCACTTGGGCCTTGGCGTCTTTGAGGGTGAAATACCAGTGGCCGGAGGAGGGCTGTGACAGATTGGATATCTCGCCTTCAATCCACAGCAGTGGCAGTTGAGTTTCCAGTAGCATTTTGGCACGACGATTAAGCTGACTGACAGACAGCACGTCGCGCTCGGAGGGAGTTTTTTTAATAATTGGCATAGATCAATTTTAGCCTTTAAATGGGGCTGGGGTCTAACAGTAAGACTACTGTTATTGGTAAGCCGGTATATTGCCTTGGCAGGGTAAAAACGCTATAATTGCGCGTTAAATTTTAGGCTCGGTATTGGTTGCACGCCTTCTTTGACGCGCGGTGCCATCCCTACGCCCACCACCCATACCTTTGGAGTCTGACGGTATATGTTGCGAATTGCTCAAGAAGCCCTCACTTTTGACGATGTTCTCTTGATCCCAGGTTATTCCTCGGTGACAGCAAAAGATGTGTCTTTGAAAACTAAACTTACGCGCGGCATTGAGCTCAATATACCGCTGGTATCCGCCGCGATGGATACCGTTACCGAGGCGCGCCTAGCTATTGCTATGGCTCAGGAAGGTGGCATCGGTATTATTCACAAGAGCATGACTATTGAGCAGCAGGCCGCGCAGGTTTTAGCGGTAAAGAAATTCGAAGCTGGTGTTGTACTCGACCCGATCACTATCGAGTCTAACGCCAGTATTCGCGAGCTGGTTTCGCTCACTAAGCACAACAGTATTTCTGGTGTGCCGGTACTCGATAACGGCAACTTGGTGGGCATCGTTACCGGTCGCGATGTGCGTTTTGAGATTAATTTCGATGCCACTGTCGCCAGTATTATGACCCCAAAAGACAAACTGGTTACCGTAAAAGAGGGGGCCTCGGCGGGCAGCGTGCGCGAGCTGCTGCACAAGCACCGCATCGAAAAAATTCTGGTGGTCAATGACGCGTTTGAACTGCGTGGTTTGATTACTGTTAAAGATATGAATAAGGCCGAGCAATATCCCAACGCCTGTAAAGACCCAAAAGGTCGCCTGCGCGTGGGTGCATCTGTGGGCACTAGCCCCGATACTGATGATCGCGTTGCCGCGTTGATACGCGCCGGCGTTGATGTGTTTGTTGTCGATACGGCCCACGGTCACTCCAAAAATGTACTCGACCGTGTGAGTCGCATTAAAGAGCTCTACCCAGATGTGCAGGTGATCGGTGGCAATATTGCCTCCGGTGCCGCTGCCAAAGCGCTCGCCGATGCCGGCGCCGACGCGGTTAAGGTAGGTATCGGCCCCGGTTCAATCTGCACCACTCGCATCGTTTCTGGCGTGGGTGTGCCGCAGATTACCGCTATCTCTAACGCGGTAGAAGCACTTAAGGGTACTGGTATACCGGTGATCGCCGACGGCGGGATCCGCTTCTCGGGCGATGTGGCCAAGGCACTGGTTGCTGGTGCACACTGCATTATGATGGGCTCTATGTTTGCTGGTACCGAAGAAGCACCGGGTGAAGTTGAGCTTTATCAGGGCCGTACCTATAAGGCTTATCGCGGTATGGGCTCACTCGGCGCTATGGCGCAGACTCAGGGTTCTTCTGATCGCTACTTTCAGGATGCTAGTGCTGGTACTGAGAAATTGGTACCGGAGGGCATTGAAGGCCGAGTACCTTATAAAGGCCCACTGGCCGCTATCGTGCACCAGATGATGGGCGGCGTGAGTTCGGCCATGGGCTATACAGGCTCCGTTGATATCGAGACTATGCGCACTGTGCCTGAGTTTGTTCGGGTGACTTCAGCCGGCATGAGCGAGAGTCATGTACACGACGTACAGATCACCAAAGAAGCCCCCAACTACCCTGTAGGCGGCTAACAGCAGTGTCCTTTACGCGATAGCGTCGTCGTTGATGTGGCTGGGTAGGAGCTATTATATGCTTCCGTCCTGCGCGCAGTACCTCCTAGCTCTCGCGCAAAACTCACTACTTTTCCATTCTTCAGTATTAAACAACAACGGAGCTTTGTGGCTCCGTTGTCATAAGCAGTTAGTAGAGAATAGATATGACCCAAGATATTCACGCCCAGCGTATTCTGATCCTCGACTTCGGTTCTCAATATACTCAGTTAATTGCTCGTCGTATTCGCGAGATCGGTGTTTACTCCGAGGTTCGCGCCTGGGATATGACCGATGAAGAGATTCGTGAGTACGATCCGCGCGGTATTATTCTCGCCGGTGGTCCCGAGTCTGTGCCCGAAGCGGGTTCACCGCGCGCGCCCAAAGCTGTGTTCGAACTGGGGGTGCCAGTACTGGGTATTTGCTACGGTATGCAGACCATGGCTGAGCAATTGGGCGGCAAGGTTACCGGCTCCGACGTACACGAATTTGGTTACGCGCAGGTAGAAGTGCATGGCAAGAGTGCTTTGTTGCACGATATTCGCGACCACGTCAGTAAAGACGGAGACTCATTGCTCGATGTGTGGATGAGCCATGGCGACAAGGTGACCGAGCTGCCGCCAGGCTTTAGTGTTATGGCGTCCACCGACTCCTGCCCGATTGCCGGTATGTACTCGGAAGATAAAGATTTTTATGGGCTGCAGTTTCACCCCGAGGTGACTCATACCCTGCAGGGACAGCGCATTTTTGAACACTTTGCGCTGGAGTTGTGCGCCTGTAAAGCACTGTGGACACCGGCCAACATCGTTGAAGACCAAATCAAAAAAGTTCGCGAGCAAGTCGGTAGCGATAAAGTTCTGCTCGGTTTGTCCGGCGGTGTTGATTCCTCGGTAGTGGCGGCTCTGTTGCACAAGGCCATCGGGGATCAGCTCACCTGCGTGTTTGTTGACAACGGTTTGCTGCGTAAGAACGAAGGCGATCAGGTGATGGACATGTTTGCTAAGAACATGGGTGTTAAGGTGATTCGCGCCGACGCCGAAGAGCTATTTCTGGGTAATCTAGCGGGCGAGAACGACCCAGAAAAGAAGCGCAAAATTATCGGCAATACTTTTATCGAAATTTTCGATGAAGAGGCTACTAGACTAAAAGGCGTAAACTGGTTGGCTCAGGGCACCATCTACCCTGACGTGATCGAATCCGCCGCCAGCAAGACCGGCAAGGCCCACGTGATCAAGTCGCACCACAACGTCGGCGGCCTGCCCGAGACCATGAAGCTCAAGCTGGTCGAACCGCTGCGCGAACTGTTCGAGCCGATCATGGTGCAGAGCGACCAGATCTGCGACGGCATCGGATATCCGGTGGAGCTGCGACTGGAGGGTGCCGGTCACTCGGAAACCGTGGTCATCGACTTTCCCAAACGCGCTGTGCGCGAACCCATTGCGGACGAGAAGTTCCGCTACGGGTTCGCGATCGCACCGGAGCTGGTGCGCACCGTACTGCGCGACCGCGAACCGGACTGGGTGAACACCATCTTCCTGTCCACCCGGTTCACCGCCTGGCGGGTGGGCGGTTACAACGAGTACCTGTACACGTTCTTCAAGTGCCTGACCGACGAACGGATCGCCTACGCCGACGGGTGGTTCGCCGAGGCGCACGACGACAGCGCGTCGATCACGCTGGACGGCTGGGAGATCC
>CAJWZU010000022.1 GCA_913050115.1 uncultured Cellvibrionales bacterium | reverse complement strand
TTGCTTAGCGCTACGTAAAAATGCCGCTCTGAAGCTTGTCATGAGAATCAGCGCGACCTTTTTTTAGAGGCCGAGCTTATCTGCCTGCTCAGTCAGCACACGCTTTAGGTGGGTATTGTTAGTCGCGAGCCTACCTTTAAGTGAAAGTAAAATACTGCTGATAGATTTTTGACTTGTGCAGTTCGAGATTTTTTCGGTGTCAGTTATGGTCGTTTGTACAGCTAACTTAAGTGCCGCCGCCTTAAATTCATTAGTATGGATTTTCCTAGTTGTGTTGGTTGTTATGAATCACCTCTGGTTGCGACACTATTCGCTTAGTGAGGTATCCAGAATTAATATTAAAGATCAATATCAAAAAAGTAGCCGCTCGATAACAAAGATGTGCGTTTTATTGGCCGAAGATCAGCAATAAGGGTAACTAAATATTCGGTGGTCGATCATATGTCGGGATTGAGCCTAACTTAAAAATTTTACTATAATAATTCATGCTCAAGCTATGTTTGGATAGAGCCTCGTAAAGCTTATTTGATAGGCAGCTCTAACTTTTCAAACAATATAACTGTATCTTTTAACTTAGTGTTTCTACGAGGAAAGCAATGTTAATGTGAGCTGACAGGCTTAGTGGATGTTGCCGGTTAGAGTTATTTCTTTAGCCGTTGGTTAGCAGAAGTAGGGTTATAACTGTTAGGCTGGAATATAAGTACTACTACCTTAATGGCAAGGGAGCCACTATGGTTTATGAATTAGATAACTTTCTAACACTCATTCTTTCTATTCTTGTGCTATATCTGGGCTATTTTCTTAAAAGCCGCTTAAGTTTTCTCAATAAATATAGTATTCCAGTGTCTGTGGCGGGTGGCTTTATCTTCAGCCTAGTGGCAGCTCTATTTGCGGGTTCGGGGTTATTACAGTTGTCTTTTGACCTTGAACTACGATCTGTATTGCTGCTTATTTTCTTTAGTACGATCGGCTTAAATGCCAGAGTTTCTGAGTTGGCCAGTGGTGGCAAGGCGTTCTTTCTTCTTGTTATTGCCTGCACGATTTGTTTGATATTTCAGAATGTTATCGGCATTTCCGTTGTGACCTTATTAGGTAAAGAGCCTCATTTTGGTTTATTTGGAGGCAGTATTTCTTTGGCGGGCGGCCATGGTACAGCGATTGCCTGGGGCGAAATTTTTTCTAAAGAGGGCATACAAGGTGTGTCTGAATTTGGCATAGCCTGTGCCACTATGGGGTTAGTATTAGGTGGAATGCTAGGCGGCCCTTTGGCGATGAAGCTGATTGATAAATATGACCTGCGCCCAGAAAAAACTGATGTCGCCAAAAGGCCACAGCCTATAAAAAATGACAATGCTCCCAAGCAACATAAGGTTAGTGTCGAAGCGATTATCGATACTATCTTTGCTTTGGCCATTTGTTTAGTGGTGGGTAAAATGGTTAACGGGTATTTATTTGATAACGAAATTCATTTACCCGGTTTTTTAACGGCCATGTTTGTGGGTGTGATACTGGCTAACTTAACTGACTTGATGAAAGTAGAAATTAACAAAGAGGGCCTAAATCTCACCGGCGGGGTGTGTTTGCAGTTATTCCTAGCTATGAGTCTAATGAGTATGGATCTGCTAACAATGGCAGATTCTGCATTACTATTAGTGCTTGTAATGTTTTTTCAGGTGGCATTTTCGCTCTTATTTGCGGGCTTTATTATTTTTCGGATGATGGGCAAAGACTATGATGCCGCCATTGTTGCTGGTGGTTTTTTTGGTTTAAGTATTGGAGCAACCCCTGTCGCCATGGCTAGTATGGATGCTGCCTCTAAAAAATATGGCGCTTCTTCTAAAGCGCTGATCGTTATACCGTTAGTCGGTGCTTTCTTTATTGATTTAATTAATGCAGGCATTATTGATATGTTTCTTCGGTTGTCCATGTTCAGTTAAACGACGTTGGGTCGAGTAAAGATTAATCATTTATGACGGCCGTATACAGCAATTGCTAGTGATATAAATGACCAATGAATTAACAGTCACATAGATGGACTGAACTATACAAGTTTTAAGGCTGCGATTTTTAGACGAACATACTTAAAGTTAATTAGTGATTCTAGTCAGTTAGTTTGCTCACAGAGTTACTTTGAGACAATTTTTTTACAGGCTGAGAAGTCTTTTAGGCATTCCTACTATAGGTGTTTGGTGTTTTTTGAAGACAGAATATACTTTAGCTCTTCGTAGACCTATGCTAGCTACTCGAACAAACGATAGGGTAGATGTCATGATAAGAAGGAGTATGGTCTAAGGTTAGCAATTTTTCTTTGGGTCAATTTAACTGAATGAATATCTTTATGGCCATTTTAATAGCTAAGATAGTTTATTAAGTACCTTTTGCATCCATTAATGACTATTGAACCGTGGAGGGCCTATTATTGTTAACAGTTAACCTGAATTATTGATGTAAGGTAAGACAAACAAAATAACAATTCCCATTATTTTTATATGGGTATTATTTCAAAGCATAAATGTTACTTTTCAGTATCATAAATTAAATAAAATCCCTAGTATTAGCCTACAATCGGCAGCTAGCAGTCTGGGCTAATCATGTTTACGCATTGCTCTCTGTCTCGCTATAAATAACATAAAGAAGCTCTGTTTAGCCTGTGTCAAAATTTGGCATTATGAGTAATAGCGCTTGATGAGGGATGTGAAATGAAGACAATACTAGCAACGCTCTGCATTATTCTTACCGGTATTTGTACTTCTGCGCATGGTTATAACCTGCAAAGTTATCAAAATATAACGGTCAACCCATATATGAGCAAAGGCTATAAAGTAGTCACTTCTGTTCACATTATGTGGGAGCAGGATAAAGTGTCAAAAGAGGAGTCTATTGCTGCCAGAGAAGCTATTGCTAAGTCGCTTAAATCTATATCACTATCCAAATTAATCAGTGATAAATCAATAGATATCACCAAAACTCGAATTCTTAGCTACATTAGTGAAAACGAGTTAATAGGCGACGCTAAGTTAGTAGAAATATATATAACGGACATGGTCGTTGAATATACAGGAGAGAATCAATCTAAAACAAAGAATAAAAAGCGTTAATAACATAATGCTTAATTTCATGAATGTTAATAAAAAATAACCATCATAAAGGAATAATAATGGTCATGAGAAAAGTTATAAAACATCTCAACTTTTGTTTTTATTTAAGTCTATGGGGACTCGCGACAAGCAGTGCTAATGCGGGTAATCCTTTGCAAGATTTTGCTCTTGCCAGTGAATATGAAGTGCCTATTGAACTGTATGTGGCGAAAGAAATTGTTACCCTGGATCCTAAAAATCCAAAAGTAACGGCTGTCGCTGTGCAAGGGAAAAGGATTATCGCCACAGGCTCTAGGAATGAAGTTGAGACGCTGATCGGTAGTACTAAATACAAACTCAATGAAACGTTCAAAGATAAGGTGCTTGTACCTGGCTTCATTGCCCAGCACGATCATCCACTGCTTGCTGGAATAACAATGACCTCAGAAGTTATTGCGATTGAAGATTGGGTGTTACCTAATAAGACATTTAAAGCGGCTAAGAACCACTCTGAATATATCAATTTGTTAAGCGAAGCCGAGTCGCGCATTGAGGACCCTGAGCAGATTTTACTGACCTGGGGTTATCACCATTATATACATGGGGCATTAAAACAGAGTGAATTAGATAAAATAAGTTCGACTAGGCCTATTATTGTATGGCATCGATCAGCGCATGAAATGTATATTAATACTGCGGCTGAGAAGAAGTATGGTATTGATAAAACGTGGTATCAAACACTGTCTAAATCTGTCCAAGAACAATCTGATTTCGATAATGGTCACTATTGGGAGCAAGGCTGGTTTGCTCTAGGACCTAAGGTAATAAAAGATATTGCCAGCCCCGATCGTTTAAAAAAAGCGCTGGAATTTGTTGAGCAGTATTTTCACGCTAATGGTGTCACGCTAGGTGCAGAACCAGGCGGCTTATTATCTCGACAGTTGCAAAATGCCCAAAATGCAGTCCTAAGTGACCTAGATACACCGTTTAGATTTTATTTCATCGCTGACGGTAAATCTCTCGTTGAAGCTTATAAAGACGATGAAGTGATTCAAGAGACAGAGAAACTACTTACCTGGGGAGAAGGTATGACCGCCTTTTTGCCTAAGCAGGTCAAGCTGTTTGCAGATGGGGCAATATATTCGCAAGCAATGCAGTTGAGAGAGCCTTACACCGATGGTCACAAAGGTGAATGGATGATGGATTTGAGCTTTTTTGAAAGAGCTTTTAAAATTTACTGGGACGCCGGTTATCAAATTCACATACATGTTAATGGCGATGCTGGATTGGATATGGTGCTTAATACTTTAGACGACAATTTAAAAAGAAGCCCTCGAACAGATCACCGAACGGTTATTGTTCACTTTGCCGTATCGCAACAAGATCAGGTAAAGCGTATAAAAGAGCTGGGGGCAATTGTTAGCGCAAATCCCTACTACCCAGTGGCACTATCAGATAATTATCGTGTTAATGGTCTGGGTCCAGACCGAGCTGATAATATGGTTAGAATTGCCGATATTGAAAAGGCAGGTATTCCTTTTTCTTATCACTCAGATATGCCCATGGCTCCAGGCCAACCTTTATTTCTAATGTGGTCGGGTGTTAATCGGATTACTAATGATGGTAATGTTAGATCGCCCGAGCAACGAGTAAGTCGCCTCGGCGCACTTCAAGCGGTTACACTGGGAGCTGCATATTCTCTTCAGCTAGAAAACGAAGTTGGTAGCATTGTGCCTGGAAAACTTGCTAATTTCACTGTTCTTTCGGATAACCCCGTAACCTGTGACCCTATAGATATTAAAGATATTGATGTCTGGGGTACTGTACTCGAGGGGCGTATTCAAAAGGTTTTAACTGATTGATAGAGCCATATAGCAGAGCGTTGATCTAGTGATGGATTAATAACTTACTCACGGAAAAATTAGTTTTTCTGCTAACTTCCTCGTGAGTAAGTTGTTATGTCTACTGTAAAATATAGACATATATTTCTTATATAACGAAATTTATGTCTATATTTTATAATAGTACTACTGCGTCAAAGGGTAATTTTTCGGGTGCTTTAGTTGTTAATTTTTAAAAAATATGCAGTGCCTTCACTAATATTCTGTGAATAAATCGAAAAATCCCGCCGCTCGGTTGGGTTTTTTGTTAGCGTTCATTTATAGTTTTTTATTTTCAATATAGTTATAACCATGGGTTCTCTGTAACTATATCAGCTTCTAATCTCGCCAATAAATTCATCAATCCCAAAAAACCTCGGTCAAAACTCATCTGCTCTTCTTTCAAGAGATATAGGTGCTTAGCGGTTTTTTTCCCTTCTTTGTGGATTTCTGCTGGGTAAGGTGTTTTATGTTTAAAATTAAATGTACTGTGTAAAAAAGGCTCGATAAACCAACCGATAATAAGTTTACAGGACGGGTATATGTCTTCTGCAAAAGTTTTTTGGTCAAGGTCGGGTTTTATTAATCCTAGATTTTGATAAGCCATCATAAGCTCGCTCATATCAAGGTTGTAGTGGCAGCGTTTGAAGGTAGAAAATAGTTCAGAGACTATTTTTGGATAGTCATCAGCAAACTTTTTCACACAACCAAAGTCGAGTATTCCCAGTCGACCATCATCCATCATTAAAAAGTTACCCGGATGAAAGTCTGGGTTAATACACTTTAGTTCAAAGTTTGAATGTATAAAGTAGTCAAACAGCAATTGCCCAAAATTATTGCGCACTTTTTGGCTAGGATTAGTTTTAAGCCATTCATCAATGTGTTGGCCAGAAATTTTTTCTGTGGTTAATACCCTGTTATTACTGAATTCGTGAAATACTTTAGGTACGCAATATTTAGTATTATCGAGTCGTTGTCGAAACCATTCAGTGTGATCGGCTTCGCTTTGGTAATCTACTTCTTCTTCTAGGCGCTCTTTAACCTCGTTAAGTGTGTGCTCGACCGCATCTTTATTGGGAATAAAAGCCAAGGCATTGGAGAGAGTGTTGAGAACTCCTTGCATAAGGCGCACATCACTGTCGATGGATGCGGCAATTCCAGGGTACTGGATTTTAACGGCTACAGACTCATTTTTACTAGTACGAGCATCATGAACCTGGCCAATACTAGCCGCGGCAAAAGCTTCATTATTGAACTCGGAAAATAACTGTTCTGGCGCGCATTTAAACTGTTGTATGAAAACTTTACGGATAAGAGCCCTATTAATGGGTGGGACTTGATAGCATGCACGACCCAGTTCATCTCGGATAGATTTTGGCAAGAAACTGGCTTCTGTGCTCAGTATTTGTGAGGCTTTGAGAGCAGTACCCCGCAACTGACTAAGTGCAGCAAATAGTAATTTTCCAAGATCACGATTGTGTTGCTCTTGCAGTTGCTCTCTATCTTCTTTTTTGGTGAGTGCACGTTTGCCCATATAAGTTAAATGCTTGGCGCCAATTTTTGTGGCGGCGGCACCTGTAATGGCCGATCGTGCGAGCTTTCGTGTGGCAATTTTAGTTTGGTCTTTCACGGGGTAACTCCTTGCTGCAGCGTGAAGGTATGACTTATTCGGCTTCTGACTTTTTGTTCTCGGGTTGCCATTGATCAAACATTCCAGATGCACCTTTATTAGTCATCACTCCCTTAAGTATTTCCATTATTCCCCCGCCTGAACCAACCAAATTAAATAAGTGTCGCTTAATAAAGAAACTCATTAAATCATTTATTTTATTGGGGATTCCGCTGCGCAGTAGCTGTACCCCCAGCGTCAATGATAGGTCTACCATCTGTGTGGTGTCACTGAACTCATCAGAGTTATCTTTTAGCCAGTAAAGCAGAACCCCCATTAAATATTCATTAATTATGCCGACCATCATACTGCGGTAGTGAAAATAAGGTATTTCGTCACACCCTTCAGCTTGATCGAGGAATTGATTAATTACACCGTTAAATTCTTGCCGAATAGTGGGGGTTTCGCTGATCATAAATGACTGTGCAGCCAGAATCTTTTTAGCACTGCCTACAACAAACTCGCGATCCGGCAGAAGAGATTCCAGATATAAGTCGATTAGCAACTGTAATTGTTCGTGGAGGTCATAGTCTTGCGTATCAATTTCTGCCAGTTTTTGGATGGTCTGTGCGGCCCTTAGTTGGTAAAAGGCCAGTACTAATTTGTCCTTGCTGGAGAAGTACTTATAGATAGTAGCGTCGCCGACCTCGGCTCTGCGAGCAATAGCCTTCATCGTGGTTTTTTCAAAGCCCTGTTCGGTAAACAGGTCGATGGCGGCTTGAACCAGTTTTTCACGAGTTTCGGCTTTTTTCTGCTTGGAAATATTCATATTTGATACCAGCTATCCAATAGAATCAATAATAATCCTATTATAGCATAGCTTGTACCGTTTAGCGGGGTTGGTGGCGTAGGATGTTAGAGCCAGCAGACCATATCTCTCTCTCGCTTCCGCTCGCATAGAGTAGGCTTGAAGGTTAATTAGCTTGAGCATACAGGGTGGCTTTATTCCTTCCTCGCTCGGTGCTCAGCTGTTTTTTACCAGTGTCATTTAACACTGCGTCTTCGGTTGTAAAGCCCTCTTATGTTTTTACTTGTGGTTGCAGTGATATTGTCAATATAGGATCTCATCAGTTTTGCCATACGATTATAGTAATGAGGCTATTACAGTCTTCAGCATGATTGATATGTGTTCTCATGGGCAGGTTATGTAATATAATTTATTTATGATTTTTATTATAAAAATCAATGCTAAGGATGGACTATATTATGTCAAAATATTTTAGAAAACCGCTACTTATAGCAATTGTATTTAACCTCATTACCTCGAATGCCCTTGCCTGTACTGGTATTGTGCTGCACGCCAAAGACGGCGCTACAATACCCGCCAGAACAATGGAATTTAGTTTTGATGTTCAATCTAACATCTTGATTATTCCAGCGGGTACGAAAATTAATAAGCTGATCATGGACGATGAAAATCAGGGCGGGAGCTACACCGCCAAATATGGCTTTACCGGTGCAAATGCACTTAATAAGCCAATAGTTGTAGATGGTGTAAATGAAAAAGGTCTCTACTTTGGCGCCTTTTACTTTAATCATCTAGCGGAGTTTGAAAAGCTGACTGAAGCTAATCGCAGCGAGGCTATTTCGAGCGAGGAGTTTGGTAACTATATTTTAAGCCAATTTCAAACCGTAGCAGAAGTAAAAGAGGCCCTGCCCCAATTGACCCTGGTTGGAACCTGGATTGAAGAAATTAATAGCTTTGCTCCCTTTCATTATGCCGTCAGCGACCGCAGTGGTGAGTCTGCTGTGATCGAATTTACTAAAGAGGGCCTCAATATTCACGACAATACCGTCAATGTTGTGACTAACAATCCTACCTATGACTGGCACCTCACCAATCTTAATAATTATGTTGGCCTTACGGCTGAAAACAGAGGCAGCCAGATGGTAGGCCGCCAACAGGTATCTCCTTTTGGCGAGGGAACCGGTTTATTTGGCATGCCGGGTGATCATTCATCACCTTCTCGCTTTGTTCGAGCTACCGCTTTTGCTAATAGTGCTCTACCACCGAAAACCGCCGACGACGCTGTATTCTCAGCCTTTCATATCTTGAATAATTTTGACATACCAAAAGGCTCGGTTCGAGAAAATATCAAGGATGATTTAGTTACTGACTATACTGTTTGGACATCGGCCGTCGATACGCAAAGCTCTACCTATTACTACAAAACATACATAACTCAGCAGGTAGAAAAGGTCGATTTATTAGAGGCATTAAAAGGTTTGACTGAGCCTAAAACAATACGTATGGAGTCTGGTTTTTCTGTTAAAGATCGTAGCCAATATTGATACGCGAAATTGAACGTTATGCTGGCTCTAGTCGTATTGACCTTGCTGTTATAGCGATGGGTAATCAGGGCCAGTACTTCACTTATATTTAGGTGAATTCGTTTTAAAATACTTTCAAAACCCCAGCCGTCCGGCTGGGGTTTTGTCTTTTTAACTCACGAATTTTAGCGGCATAGCAGGGGGCTTGGCTGGGTACTTAAGCAGCCTCTCGGCCGCATTGTTAACGCTAAGTGATTTGTAACAGTGCATTATCAATGAGGTGCTGCAAAAAGTCAGCCTCCGACGTTCCACTGTCATCGTAACTTGCCATTAGGTCTGTCTTGGCAACATCGGTCAAACGAATCTCCAGATTATGGAGCAAGGCTCCGTCGACTTTAATGCTGAATACTGTATCGCCACTGGCATCATCAACATTAATTACCTGATCGGCTGAAACGCCGTTTGTCACCGACATATCAGCAAATAAGCCAGACAAGTCAAGGCTATCGCCTTCAGCGCTATTGTAACTGCCCGCGCTGGAGTTAAAGTCCGCTACCTGGTCTTTGGCAACCGATAGCACAGTGCCTTGATCTTGATTACTCCAGACAAATTCATCGGCACCTGCGGCCCCTTTGTAATAGTCATTACCAGAACTGCCGACAAGGGTTTGATCGTCGGTTACCGTGGGGTCCTGTGCATCCTCGCTATCACGGATATTAATGAGTAAGGTCTGATTAGTACTCTGTGCTGTTTCACCGTCTAAGGTAGTGACGGTTCTCAGCTGCAAGGCAAACTCACCCGAGGGATCGTTCGTCGCAATACCGGTGTCGGTTAGCAGCTGTAAATCGGCTAAATTGGCTAAATCTATTGGGTTTGATAAATCTATTACCCAAGTACCGCCCTGACGACCGCCTTGGTTAAAACTAAACTCAGACGGTAGACTTAAAATTTCCAGTACCGTAGTCTCGCCCGGCGCCGGATTAACCTGAGTCACGGTTAACCCCATATCCAGATCTAGTCCGTTCGAGGCAACAATGCCATCAAACTGACGCGTGAGTAGAGCGGGGTCGGGGTCGGGCGCAATATCGACTTGCACGATAAAGCTCTCGGCCGCCGAGGTGTCGGTCTGGAGTACGCCTAATACGGTATTGTTATCCACTGATCTAACATCCACCTGCAACGCCAAATTGCCCCAGGCAACATCACCGGGGCGCAGAGTAAAGAGGTCTAGGCTGGCGGCTGTGGTCAGCAATATAGCGGTAAAACTGCCGTCGCCGTTATCGGTAAAACGGGCGCTGTCAGCACCGACAAGAATTCGGCTTAAATCGATCAGCGCTGAGGCATCGGAGCTGGCCATTGCCGTTACCGACAACTCAATCGTCTCATTGGGATTAACTGTTTCTAACACCAAGGCTCCCACAGAAATTTCAACGGACTCGCCTTCATCGCCTTGAGCAGCAAGTTGTGCCAAGGTCAATTGCACGCCATCGGCTACCGGCATCACGCCCACCGTAAACTCCTCGCGCGTGCTGGCAAATTGTCCGGTGCCCTTTTCATTGGTGATAGCCTCAAGAGTTAGCACTATATCGCCAGAAAAATCCTGCGGCGGCCGGATCTGTATGTTGGCCAGCTGCGCCTGAGTGACCGACCAGCTGTAAGTCGGTCTGCCATCCAAATCACCACCGCTGACACTGCCCCCATCCAAGCCGTTATTGGGCAGCTGAGCACCGCCTGCGAAGATCACCGCGCCTTCAGGCACCCCGGTGATTTGCAGGCTGATTGACTCTGAACCATCGTCATCAATCAGTTCGGCGCAAAGCCCGACAATATCAATCTTGCTGTCTTCATGGCCAGTCACTGTGTCTATATCGCACAGCGTGGCAATATCAACCACTGGGTCCACATTAAAATACAGTGTGGTACTTCGCGTAGCAGTATCAGTGTTGCTGACAACGGTGTTGCCGGTGGTGGTGTCGGTAATTTCAAAGCTGACATCAATGCCAAGGCCTGGCTCAATCACCACGCCATCTTCCACCACTCGCTGACCGGAATAGTTCTCAGGTGGTTTGAAAAATACCGCATCCAGTCGTAAATCAGTGGGATTAGACAGGGTATAGCTATCTGCCACACTGTCGTAACTCAACAGGCTTAATGGATCAAAAAAACTGCCGCCCTGTAAATTGGAGAAGGTCAAGCTGGTGATCTGCTCGGTGCCTTGCAATGAATCTATATCTTTATCCCCCAACAGCGATTGGTAATCGTATCTTAAGTTGATGAACGTATCTTCAACGCCTGTAAACAGCACTTCAAAAGGCTCGCCCTCGGCATTGAGCAAATCCAATTGGTCTACGAGTGGTTCAATATTAAAGGTGAAAGTTTGCACCTCAAGTTTGACATCGCCACTAGGGTCGGTTGCTATCACATTGAAGGGGATATCAAAACGCCCAGAGAAGTCTTCATTGAGTCCTACCATGGTTATATCTTGCAGAGCCGCCTCACCGAATACGTAGGAGATCAGGGTCGAGCCATCGGTGGCAAACAAGGCGCGAACATCGGTGCCGGAAAGCCGAGCGCCATAGGGTAAATCTGCTGCATCGACCCTAAAGCTGATGTGATCTTGTGCGCTCAACTCGTCGCTATCGCCGGCTACACCGTTACCCGGTAAACCATCGATTATGTGCTCCGCCATAGTGGCTGTGCCGCGAATACCCATGCCTTCAATACCGTCGACAATACTGCCAACAATATTATCTGGATCGAAGGCCATGGTCGTGCCTGACCCCACATCAAATTGCACTTGAAAATTGCCAAAGAGAATTTCAGCATCGTCTAAATGCGCATCATCAATGCCGTCTTTGACCCGCACTTCTACTACAATGGTGACCGGCCCCGCCGTTGAGTTGCGGCTACTGATACTGACACTGTCTAAAATTTCAACCAGTTGTTCCTGAACCGTAGCGGAAGTAGACGCGGGCGGGCGCAACAGCCAATTACCAAAGCCATCGTGGATCGCGCCATAGAATGGTGGTGCTTGGCCGATGGGCTGATCGATAAACCACCCAGAATTAGACGGCATTTTGATCATCACATAGTCGATGACTTCAGAGCCATCTAAATCCTCTTCGACAAACACCAGTTGGCCCGAGACATCAATGGGCGAGCCGTCTGTGCTGACCAGCACGCCTGACCCTATATTCTTAAGGCGCGTATCGGCACTGTCCACGGTATTTTCTAACGACCGGTCGACCTGTGCGCGCACGTCCATCAGCAGGCGCCCGGTTAATGAGGTTACCGTGTCGGCGCTAGCCCCTCCATTGGTGTCAGTGATTTCATAAGTAAAGTCGAGATTAAAATCGCCGTGGCGATCTTCTGGTGCTTGAAATTTTAAATTACCATTGGTTAAAATATCAGTTAACGAGACGCCCTCAGTAGCAGCCAAATCGGCCATCGAGAGTCCGGTCAAAGCTATACCGTTGTAGGTTAAAATACCTTCAACGATAGGATCAAAGACCAAATCTGTGACGCGCTCACTGCCATCAATATCGTCCAGCTCGATATCAATCACAACCGGCTTGGCAATGTCCTCAAGGCCATTTTCATTGTCGCGATCCTGCTCGATATCAGGGCCAAATTGTTGGTTGTCCTCGGTGTCTACCACTGGCGCCACAACAAAATTAATAGTCACATCAAAGGCGTTACTGTCGCCATCGGGCTCCGTGTTAATTTGCTCAAGGTTCAGGCTGACCGCGCCGCTAAAATCTCGCGGCGGCTCGAAGAAGAGGTCGGCTAGCTGGGTCTGAGTAACGGTATACACAGGGTCATTGACATCGCTGGCATCAAAAACCGATAAAAAGACTTCTTGCCCAGAACCGTTGAACAACGCAGCGCCAGCCGGTAGGCCAGAGAGGTGGAGGCTGATAATTTCTGAACCGTCATCGTCTTCAGTGCTGACACCAAAGTCGAGTGCAACTTGCTCGTCTTCATTAAATGTGGTGGTCGCCGTGAGTGTGGCGGTAGTGTCGTCATAGCTCCAAAAACCGTTGGGTCCAGGCGTTAAGAGCGGCTCATCTGCCACGCCAGTTAACTTAACGGTAAATGACTTTTCATCGCTCAAGGTATCAATGGTCGACGGAATTAAGGGACCGGTGAGATCTTCCACCGCCACAGCACGAACTCGAATGGTGGGGACTTCCGTCTCCTGACTCAAGTCCTCTTTAGGCCGCAAGGCGGCACCCGCTTGGATGTCGGTAAAGGACACAAAAATACTGCCATCGAGTGGATCGGGTACTAGACTTGGGGCGTTGACAATACTCCAACCCGAGGGTAAAAAGACTTTAAACCACAGCGATTCCGAGTTGTCGTCGTCGGTCAGTGAGCCCTCAAAAGCATCGACTATGGGCACATCCACATCTTCGATGCCGCGCAAATTGCGCACGGTTAATGTCGGTACGTCCGCCACACCTTTAACATCCACCTCAAACACCTGTCCGGAAAACGCTTGATCGGCGTTCTCAGCCTCTGTGGCAATGGCGTTCAAGGTAAAGTTAAACACACCCGATATATCTTCTGCAGGTTCAACACTTAACTGAGCAAACTCAGCCGCGGTTAAGGTGCTGTCCACCAAAAGCTCCCGTGAACCGACAAACAACTGAATACCCGTATCCAAGCTGACAACCTCATAGCTCAAGGTTTCTGAACTGTCGGTATCTTGCAGTTGCGCCGGGTCGGCTGACAATTGAGTGCGACCTGAATCTTCATCAAGGGTAAAGTTATAGGTCCCAGTGGACCATTCAGGCGTATCGGCCACGGAGACCACGCTAATAGCAAAGCTGTCGGTGACCACATCATTACTACCAACCAACTTATCTACAGTCATTTCAACATTAACAATAACCGATTGAGTTTGGTTGGAACTGTCTGCCTCTGGGTAAAACACCAGAGTGCCATCGGGCTGTTTTTCGCCTTGAACGCCAGACATAGTGTCCACCAAGTTAATAATAATGTAGTGAGTGGCATCCCCAGTAAGCTCGACTCCATCGAGTTTAAATATGCCGCCGTTTAACGCCGCCTTTTCAATTTTAAATTGAGTGATATTTTCACCGTCATCGATATCACCTGGGTTACCCTTTAACTCAAACGGCATAGCACTGGGGTTGTCTTCGTCCAGTTCATTTGGCGATAAGAAGATGGCACCTTGGCCGTCAACCACTTTAAATTTGTAGACATTGCCGGTGGAGGCATCGCCGTCGTTGTCCCAAAAATCGTAACTGATTTGATCGGGGAAATCGCCGCCCAACAAATTGAAGACATTGTCTGCCGCCACCACATAATCACCATTACTTTGAATGGTTAGGGTGCCGTACTTTGAGCCCGCTTCGATTAAATCAATATTGACAGGGTCGCCTACAGTCGCACCTGAGTCACTGGGGTCGGCAACAAATCGATAATTTTGACCTTTATAAACAATGTTGAATATATCGCCGCCGTCGGGACCAAAGCTGCCCTGCGTCAGTACATTAGCATCGGTAAATAAATTGCCATTAGCTACCTCGCCCTCGGTCAGTTCTGGAACCACTGAAGGGTCATAAATAGGCGAAATGGGGATGCCATCGGTGACATTAACCACTAGGTTTTGAATGCCGGTGCTGTCGCCATCAACATCCACTCCTTCGACAGTAAACTCGATGGTGGCATTATTTTCATCGGAGGCTGTGTTGTTGGGGGGGGAAACATGCCTAATAGCGGCTTTGAGTTCAAAGTCGGTGTTGCCATTGGGGGTGATGGCCAGGGTGAAAATGACTTCAGTAGAGCCGGTACCCGTGGACGCCTGCCCCTCCCAAGTAATCGGCGAGGTATTCACCAAAGTAATCGTACGGCCGTCACTGGTGAACACAGTATTAATCAAAGTGACGTTGATGGCGCCGATGGCATCGCTGCCCGACACGCCAAAAATCACCTCGGAAGCGAGCGCTGCTCCCGTGGTAATGTCGGCTTCAGAGACCAGCAGGTTATCGGGGCTGGCGATGGACGGGTCTAAGCCGTCATCGATATTAACCACAATCTGAGCTTGACTGACGGTGCCGTCAGAGTCGATAAACAGCACCGGTACACTAAGGCTGGCGGTATCGGTTACTGCACTGAGGTGATCAATACTGCCGAACATCTCCACAGAAAAACCCAATGCTGTGTCAGTACTCGGATCTAGGCTGATTGTATCTGGCGCGGTGATGATAAAAATCACAGTACCATCGGGGATTCTCGCCTGCAGTACTCCGCCACCGGCATCGCGCCACGTTAAGGCTTGGCCGCCGCTACTCAAGGCATTAGGCGTGGCCTGGGTATCCATCACCGGGTCACCCGTGGAGACACCAAAGTTGAGCGTATCAATACGGTCCAAACCGGCTGTCACCAGCATGGTAGAGGCGTCGGTATCGTTTAACTCAGAGCCAGTTTTGACCGGAGTCTCGCTGACATTGAGAGTAATATCAGGCACTAAAGCAGGGTCACTGTCGGCAATTACCACCAGCAATTGACCCAACGCACTGTCACCATCAAAATCTTGCAACTCAACGGTTAAGGGCAAGCTCAGAAGCCCATCACTTAAGCCGGGCGTATTTGGTTGATCCACGGCGCGACTAAGAGTGACTTCATAATTTACCGAACTGTCGCTAGTGGTTGAGCTTAATGGGTCGAGGGTAACGCGGAATACTTCAATCAGATCGAGTGTATCGGTGGGGTAGTTCGGCCCTCCCACTGAGGCCACCAAAGTTGTTGGTGTTGCAAGCTGATAAATCAGTGCCTGTCCCTGACTTGTGGCCACGGGCTGAGTTGCTGGTGACCCAAAAGTGAGACTGTCTAGTGCGTCGGAACCGAGATTGACCGAGGCCTGCCCTGTGGCCACAACCGGCCCTACCGATAGACCGTTCTCAGCTATACTGGCATTAATTACTGTGGCGACATTGGGTAGCGCGCCATCAACCAAGGTAAACAACCCTTCTACGGGGGCCACCGGTGTACCGTCTGTATCTGCAGCGGTAAAAAATAGCTCTATGTTAAGAGCATCGCCAGCGGCATTGTCATGATCCAGTGGCGCCAGCCATTTAATTTCAACGGTCCCCGCCAAATCTTGGCCATTGCTGGCTTGGCTGGCACTGACGGTCAGTATAAACACTGGTGTGTTTGAGGGCGTTGTGGTGGCGGTTAAGGTACGACCGTCAGGGCTGAGTGAGAACTCAAGCACTTCGCCGTTACTTTTGAGCGGCGGATTGAGGGCGTTCAGCTGAGTTTCGGTAAAACTCGTTAACGCTAAACTCGCGGGGACTAAGTTATCAGAGCCGGCGACAACGATAACGTTAAATGTCGAGTTAGACGTCGGGTCGCCTAGGTTGGCGTAATCGACTTCGGTATCCGTTGCGGAAATGGGCTGAATAATCCCCTCCGCTCCGTCGAGTACCTCAATAATTACATCGGCAGTATCGATGTCTCCGTCGGCGTCACTAACCGAATAACTAAAAGTTAAGGTAGGGTTGGCCGATGAATTGTCTTGGTTGCGATTGGGCGTAAAACCCCACTCGCCCTCGGCATTAACCAGTAAGGTGCCCTCTGACGTAGTAATAATATTGGGGCTGATCGGATCAATCGGGTAATCCGTGCCCTGATAAGTAATAGACACCAGTGTGAGTGGCGCTTCACCCTGATTGTCATTGTCATACAGATTACCGGTAGCGGTCACCGCTTCAATCACTTGATAGCTGTCGTCGACCAAAAAATTGCTGATATTATCGCGAATAACAATACTGAGCTTGGACTCCACCACATCTGCCTGGGAATCGGCAGGGATGTCATTTTGTGCAGCTTGCAATAAAATTCCAGTCAGCAGCACACGGTCATCGCCAGATTGTTCTACCGACTGGAGCAAGGTTAAAGTCACGGCGGCGGCCGACTCATTGATTCGGGCCTCTAGTACAATAGCGCTGTCACTGTCGCGAATGACCCTCAGAGACTTACCATCTGCTGTCACGCTAACACTGGTGTCGCTGCCGGAAGAGCGAATAACTGACAAGTCTTGTTGGCGTGCCGCATCACTGAAGGTAAATGGCTGGTCATTAATACTGGCATCGCCTCCGATATCAATTCGTAGTGAGGTGATTTTAACGTCGGTACCCGTGCCAATAATTAGCTGGCCCTCAGACAGCAAAATAGGCAGCGGTTGAATGAGTGTCGGGGTGTCATCTACCGCCGTATTGCCGGCCAAATCTTCAACCTGAGTCGTTAGCGACCAGATATTTTGATTGTTCAACCCCGATACAATAATTGGACTGGCTTGCCATACACCGACGCTGTCATATGCCCCAGTGGTCCACTTGCCCGGCTCATTGACCAACGCTTGCACCGTAAATTGAGTGTCGCCATCATCAAATTCTAAGGTGACAAACTGGCCCTCTTCAGCATCGGTGGTGCCTCGAAAAATCGTACCAATACTGGTTTTAATTTTACTGATCGACAGACCATTGATACCGGTGTCGATATCCAGATTCAGTTCAGTGTCTTTTACCGCCGTATTGCTATTGCTGGCGGGATTTCCCGCTGTATCCGTGACCGATGCTTGAACCGACACAGTGCCGTCGTCAAAACCGCTTAAATCGTAAGTTTGATCAGGGCCATTATTTAAGCTGCTGAAGGTGCTATCGCTCTGCACTAACGTGGTAAAGGTGATATCCGGCTGGCTGACACCAGCTATGGACAAGCCAGATAAGACCACGGTCACTTCGCGACCCGTTTCGACATCGGTGACGCTACCGCCAATCACTACCGCACTAATTTCAGTACCAGAAAACCGGTCGTCGTCGGGGTTGTCACCGCGAAATTCCACAGTTATAGCGGCTTGAGTGTCTTTGTGAACGACGTCCGTGCCCGTGGCCAAATTACCGGCGACATCTTGGCCTGTGACCGTGACGGTTAAATCACCGTCGTTCAATGTGGAGATATTTAAGACATTATCGAGCGTCTTCCAAGTACCGGCGCTGGCGTCAAACAACAAACCGGTCGCGCCCTGAACGCTAATTGTTTCAGTAACGGGTGAATTAACCCCGTCCGAAATCATAATGGTTAAAGACTGGCCTGCTTCTATGTTATCGGTCAGGCCACTCAAGGTAATACCGGCGCTAATTTCAGCCGCGTTAAAGAGCTGATCACCATCTCCGTCCAGATTATCGACGGCTTGGTCGGCAATAATCGCCAGCGGATCGTAGGCAATCATTGTGGTAGCTTGGGCGGGGTTACCAGCGATATCCAATGCCGACACCGTCAAAGTAAGGTTTGGCCCTATAGCCTTGGACAGATCAACACCTGTGGCTAACCAAAGCCCTGAGTTTTGAACTTGACCGACGGTGTTAAATTGGCGACCAGCGCCATCGGTAATGACCACTGCAGCAGGCTGACCGGCCTCTATATCAATAACGGCTCCGCGTATTGCCAAACTCAAAGCCTCTAACGCATTGATAACACCGTCAACGTTGGGGTCAATATACTCCGCGCTCAGCTGCGCTGTCTGGTCAATGGCCCGACTCAATGTTGCCACCGTTTCAGCACCGTCGAGATTACTCACCTCAGCCATTACCTTGAGCTGACCGTCTGCAAGGGTGCTGGTATCTAAGCTGATCACACTCCAGCGCCCATCTATAACTAGCGCACTGGCTTGCAGGTTAGAGCCTGCCATGTCGGTCAAGGTCAGTGATACTGTCTGCCCGTCTTCAACATTAAATACAGTACCAAAATAATCCTGGCGGGGTGCTTCAAATTGATTGTAAGTATCATCGTCGTAAGCGCCATCACGATCTGGATTTTCAAGCGTAATATTAGGGCTTAAAACTAGCTCAATTTGAGACTCAATAATGGCAGGATTACCGGCTAGGTCAGTGGTACTGGCGAACAGTGTTAAACGGCCCTCTGATAAAGCGCGCAAATCTTGCTCGGACGACCAGCGTCCAGTCGCATCAATCACTACGGTAAAATTAATAGCTTGCTCTTGAGAGTCAGACACGCACACATTGACTAAGGCGCCAGCTTGAACATTTGAGAATTGTCCCGATAACTCAGCACTTTCGGCCTCAAATAAATCAACGACCGTATCCGTGCCCGTATCTGCCTCAATACTTATTCCCTCAGCTAGAGTGTCTTTAACTGAATTAACAGCATCACTGACCGAGTTACCAAAATTGTCTCGAACCGTGGCGATGGCGGTAAAAGGGCCCTCTGCCAATGGCTTTAAATCTTGATTGTCTAACTGCCACGAATTAATAGAAATAGTCGACAGCGACTGAAATACTTGTCCGAGGCTGTCCACCAAGGTCAATTCAACTGTCCAGCCGTCGTCAATGTTGAGCGTATCACCGAAAAAATCTACGCTTGGATTTTCAAAGCGGTTAACGTAACTATCGGCTAGATTTTCATCATCGTTAATGTTGATGCTAATGGTCGCATCGGGATCTAAAAGGCCAACAATCCCTTGCTCAGGCGCTTGTTGAGGTTCAGGGACCTCGGGCGCACCTTGTGTTTGAAACCCCGCCTTAGCCAGAGTCTCGCGTCCCAGTCGACTGATAGCGCCGAATATATTGACCAGTACGCTGCCCTCACTGGCACCTTGCAGCCCACTGGTAATATTTGTATTGGTCGAGGACACGGGTGATGCAATCAGTTGAGTACTGTTGCCTTCATTCTCGGCTATGGCGGTAATAGTCGCGTCTATGTCTTGCATAGACTCCAAAGCAATGATCTCCGCTTGCTCGGGTACAAGCTCATTAGGGCCTAGTGGTTGAATTTTGCCATCAAGGGAAAGTTTCCAGATAACCCCGCCAATTTGAATGTAAAAAATCTGTTCCAAAACATCCTCCATACCACTGCCGGCACTTAAAACACTTATCTCTAAAAAGACGAGGTAATAGCGACCTATTTATTGCATTATCTGATGCAAAAGCCATTACATCGCTATTATAGGCCTCTCCCCCCCCTAATCTATGGATGATTTTGCGGTTGTTACTATCATATTACACCGGCATCAATTATTGAAACGCATGCAAATATATGACGCCAATAGTCACAGCTACTTAACCCTCAAAATCCTAGCCGAATGATCGGCCATTAACTGATTAAGCATCCATCTTTAGTTTGGTAAATCGGGGGGAGATTAACATCACTGCTAGCCCCTAAAACAGCCGCAGTGTGCCGCATAAAAATGCTCCAAAGATGCCTAAAATTGCCGATATCACATTCAACACTAGGGAACAGAATCAACCATAAAACTTAAAATCTCCTGAAAAATATGACTATGCTCAGTTTGAATTACGCCAATAGTAGTCAAATGCTGGCCGATGAATAGCATCACTTATCCCCTTAGTTAAAGGATGAATACGCACATTATTGACTGCCTAATTCAGCAGGGCCAGCAATAGAAGAATGGGGCACTTGTTAAGTGCATTTAAAATTAAGAGCGCTATTTTTGTCAGGTTTCCGTAAATAAATACATTGCTCTAATAACTAAATTGCTGACTTCATCAACGTATGTTTCTTTCAAGTTCGCTAAATGATTAGCTTTGGTTTTCTTTTTAACTGTTATGTTATAACATTGTGTTTGGTTGAATGAAAAGAGGATTATATGCAATGCCGAAGGTATCTGCCGCACCTGTGCTTACCAGCGCAAATCAGTTGCTGAATATGCCACCAGCTGACTACATGAATCAGCTCCAACTGGATTTTTTTAAGGGCCTCCTACAGGACTTAAAACGCGAGGCTAACGAACACATACTTTTAATTAGACAAGAAATGGCGCTGCCTTCTGATGAGGCTGATGAACTAGATCGAGCCACAGCAGAGGATGAGACCCGTCAGCGTATGCGCATAGCCGAGCGCGAATATTTATTAATGAAAAAAATTGACAAGGCAATGACCCGCATAGAAAACCACGATTATGGTTACTGCGAAGTGTCCGGTATGGAGATCGGATTAGAGCGATTACTGGCACGACCGACAACAGAATATAGCGCCATTGAAAAAGAGCGCTTAGAAGAATTAGAGCGCTGCTTCACTAAGTCGCGTTACTAAAAATAATAATTACAAGACATCTTAACCGTGAAAGCAGGAATACTTATGAACAAATTACCCGTGACGGTTCTGTCCGGATTTTTAGGCGCCGGTAAAACCACATTACTTAATCATATACTCAACAATCGTGAAGATCGCCGCGTAGCGGTAATCGTCAATGATATGAGCGACGTGAATATTGATTCATCACTGGTGCAAAACCAGGTGGAATTAAATCGAACCGAAGAAAAATTGGTAGAAATGAGTAATGGTTGCATTTGCTGCACTCTACGCGAAGATTTACTGCTAGAAGTCAGTGACATGGCCAAGAGCGGTCGTTTTGATTACTTAGTTATTGAATCAACCGGTATCTCTGAGCCTTTGCCGGTGGCCGAGACTTTTACCTTTGAAGATGAAGATGGCGTGAGTCTGTCACACGTCGCGCGCCTAGACACCATGGTCACTTTGGTCGATGCGGTTAATTTTCTCAACGACTATTATGATGCGCAATCGCTGCAAGAAAGCGGTGAGAATCTCGGCGAAGATGATGAGCGTAATGTCGCCGATTTATTGGTCGATCAAGTAGAGTTTTGCGATACCTTGCTAGTCAGTAAGGTCGATATGGTCTCGCCCGAAAAGCTCGATGAGCTCTATGCAATTTTATCCAAGTTAAATCCCGATGCTGACATTATCCCAGTAGAACGCGGTCAGGTGCCATTAGATAAAGTGCTCGATACCGGTAAATTTAATTTTGATAAAGCTCAGTTAGCGCCCGGTTGGCTAAAAGAGATGCGCGGCGAGCATACGCCAGAAACTGAAGAGTATGGCATCAGCAGCTTCACCTACCAGGCTCGACGTCCTTTTCATCCGAAAAAGGTATTTGATTTTTTCTCAGGGCCAGAAGTAAAAGGTAAATTACTGCGGTCGAAAGGTTTTTTCTGGTTGGCCTCTCGCCCCGAGTGGGCAGGGCAGTGGAGCCAGGCCGGAGGGATTGCCCAACACGGTGCCGCCGGCATGTTTTGGAAAGCCATTCCCGAGTCTCAGTGGCCCAAAGACGAGGAACAGATGGATTACATCAAAGAAAAGTGGGTTGAGCCTTTTGGGGATATGCGCCAAGAGCTGGTGTTTATTGGGCAAAATATCGATAAGGCTTTTGTTACTGAAAAACTCGACAGCTGTTTGTTAAGCGATGACGAGCTGTTGCAGGGCAAAGACTACTGGAAGACCTTATCTGATCCATTTCCGAGCTGGACCAATGGTGAAGCTCATTAATTAGTGCTTACGCCGAATCAAAAGGAGACTTCGATGAGTTTAACTATACAGCCGCTCGACGCCGCGGATGACTGGTCCATAGATCAATGCCCAGACGTGCTGGCCGATATTTACAACGACGATACCAGTATGGCCATTTGGCAGCGCCAATTGCATCAGGGCGTGACCAGTTATTTATCCGAACTGATGAGTCAGCAAAAAAATATTTCGCTCAAACTGTCGGGTACGCCAGAGCAGTTAATGGCAGAGATACATCGGGTGTTTCCGTCGGCGCTCATTATCGATGATGCTTGCCTCAGTGCAGCGGATTTTTATGAGGACATTCATCAATTGCTAAAAATGTTTGCCTGCCTGTTTGATGCCAAAGCACTGGGGCTGCGAATCGATACTCTTGAACGGGCTATGTGTCCGCGCTTTCATGTCGATAATATTAATGCCCGTTTAATCACCACCTATCATGGTTTGGCTACCGAGTGGCTACCCCATCAGCTGTCCGATCGTTCAGCCTTGGGGTCTTCACGGGCCAGTGCAATCAACACCCCAGGAGCCATTATCGCCGACGAGCAATTTATCCAGCGTATGAACTGTGGTGATGTGGCTTTGCTCAAAGGTGAATATTGGCAGGGCAATGAAGGGCGTGGTGTTATTCATCGCTCTCCGGCGTTAACTGAACAGCAGCCAAGGCGTTTGGTCATTACTTGTGACCTGATTGCCTAAGTTTGATAAATCGTGCATCAAGGTAACAGACGCTAAAAACGCTGCTGGTGAGGCTAATACAAGGCTGAACTGTGGGTAAATAAACACAGGTCAGCCTGTTACTAAAACGGTAAAGATTTTTTCAGCGATCTGTGCCTTGTGCAACAGCTTTTTTTGCCATAAGTTAGCGGCAAAGAATATCGACTGTTTGCAGTCAGGCACCATAAACTAACTCCGACCTAGCTATGGAGCTCAACCCATAGCTGCACTCAATTTTGTCTCCCACATTGTTCGCCACGCTGGTAATTGACAGAGTTAGAGGCTAGTTTATGGCTATTAAACAACCAAGGAAATTAACCAATGAAAGTCATCGTTATAAGTGCTTTGGCGCTAACTATGATCGGTTGTGCCTCAGATGGCCTCGATAGGCGCAATAAAAATTCCAGTGTGCAAATCAGCTATGGCAACGTGCAGAGTGTAGAAGAGATTAACCTTCAGTCAGATGCTGGCAAGAGCGCGGCAGTAGGTGGACTCTGGGGGTTAGCCTTAAATTCTCGCGGTAATAGTAGCGATATGGCTAGTGGTGCAGCTATTGGCGCCCTGCTGGGAGGGCTTACCACTAAAATTTCTGAGGGCTCAAGTCAGGCTTGGGGTTATATGGTACAGAAAAGCGATGGTTCGGTAGTGAAAGTCGTATCCGATAATTCGCACCTAACGGCAGGTGACTGCGCGGTAATCGAAACCGGAGCGACAACCAATATACGCCGTGTAGCGGCCGAGTTATGCCACTCTAGTTTGCCGCCTGAAACTCGTAATATTATTGACGGCAGTCATCGCGATGATGCCGTTGAGTGCGACGAAGCCAAGCAAGAACTGTTGGCGGCCGACACCATTGATCAGCTAGATAGAGCTAAGATTAAAGTCGAGGTGCTTTGCCATTAGCGCAGCTAGCATGGCTAATGTTACAACTTAAAAATCCCACCATAGACCCGTGGGGTTTTAGATTTTAGCTGTGTAATTTTGAATTATGAATCTGGAACAGCCACACATTGGGAGCATTACCTTCTTTACTGTGTTGTTTCATTAACGCACTGCGACCCTTTTATTATGCCTTTTTCAGATGCGAGTAGTGCATACGATGCGCGGCGCCGGATTTGTCTGGATAGCTGGAATTTTATGCAACGGAATCAGCTACAGAGCTACTTTCCATGGCGTAAGACATAGTAGTAAATGATGTCGGTTCTATATTGATTATTACTGGTGTGTATGTGATCCATTCAAGCACTGAATATCGGCTTTCTAGCATCGCTTGATAAGTTTGCAACACCTCAATGTTGGGTGCCCGCTGCCCTTTTATGTGGATAATTTTGGCGTTGAGAAAGTCGATATCGTTCTGAATTTTCTCGGCCATTAAACGTGGGTCGGTTCTGTCTTTGCCTATGTAAATACTGCGTTTTTTACTCATTAACAGATCCTTGTTTTCGTTTTCAATCCCTCATCCCGAGAGTAGCCATAGTATTCATGTTATCACCGTATTACTCAAGTGGAGTTTAGCGGCAAAGGGTGTGAGATATGTCATACATGGCGCGCTTAGCTTGCCTTCCCCAAAAAATATCGTTAATAAAATCGATGCCATAATAAAGGTAAAACACGAGGTTTAAGTAGGTGGGCAGGTCAAAAGGGGAGGTGACTTATTAATGTACCCCGCTCCCTTTTTCGGTTAGATTTAACTCTGTTAGATTTCGAGGATTTTTTTGGTGTATAAAATATTAAAGCAGCTAGACATAGAAGTGCTGATGCGGTTACGTTTTGCGGTCGATAAGCCCGAGTTCTATCACGATATCGATCAAGACATCAAAGATCTATATGCGTATCCGGAGCGACTGACCCTTACTTATCCTGACGAATGGAATTTTTTTATCCGACAGCAGCTCATTAAACGCGATATCAGTGAGGAAGCTCTTCATCATTGGCTGGATTTTCAGACGGACCAAAATTTAGATAAAACGTCGACGAATGATATGGAACTGCTTAATAAGTTGTCTCAAGCGACTTCATTAGCGGCTTTGGCAGCCATTAGTGAGCCGCGTTTTATTGACGCCAAGGCCATTTTGAGCGAAGTGCAAAGCATTCAAGCAGCGCCACATGTGACGCCATTGGCACCCTTGTTGAAACAGCAACTTGATAAACTTTTAGACGAGTAATAAAAGGGCTTAGGGTGATATTTTTATAACCGATTCATAAGCTAATTCAAAATCATTTGAACGTATTATTACCCAGGATGCTCCCCGCCAAGCAAAGCCAGTGTTTGCTTGGCGGGGAGCATGTGATTCTGATCCTGATCCTTTATTATTATCTCCAAATCATTCCAGTAGGGCTTGACTCGCAAGGTTGTGAAATAGGTTACTTTAGATAGGCTCAGCTACTCTTCCCCAAGATGTCTGCCGTTAATAAGATTGAGAGAGAATGCAGAGAATCAGGTCTTACATCTTCGACTGGCGAGATGAATTGTGACATGCAATACCTGTTTCCTTTACCTTTTTAAGGGTTAAAATGTCATATTGCCCAGACCAATATTTTCATCAAGAAACTGCAGTAAAGCCATGCGGCCACAATCTTGACCTCTAAACATGCCCTTCATACCTAAATCGCGAGCATTGCCTGCAAAGTCAAAGTCGCAATAATATCGCAGCGCATTACTGTTTTGCAGGGCAAAAAATGACAGCGATTTCTTGCCACCCAGCAGGGCGGTAATGGCCTTGTCGCTGGCGCCCTGCTCTATGGCTAGCGCGACTAACGACAAATCGATCATTGCCTCGGGCACAGCCAGCCCATACTCACTGTCGGCATCTAAACCCTCAAAAAGCAAAGTATCCAGTAGCTTCGGCTCATTTCTTTTTATCAGCTGTATTAGCGCCAACTTATAATGGGCGTGTTGAATGCGGGCGGTCGAGCGTCGGCTGATTGAGGGAAGTATCGCCAGCAACGGCATCGACACTATGATCTGTGCTCGGGCATTGGTTAACACACGTGCGATCAAGAGCCGCTGTAGTGAGTGGCCTGGGGCTATACGCAAAAAGGTACGTTGGATCTCAAGCAAGGGCTGGTCAGATTTTGATGGTTGTTGCGCCAGTATCCGTGCGCGGCGAGTAAGCCAGTTAGCACAGAACATGCCTTCTTGTTTACAGGCGTATGCCAAGGTGGCCAGAGCCACCGCAGGGCAAATCTCAGGTGTCTTTACAATGGCCTTGGCTAGGCCCTTTAGTGACGCGATAGTATCGATAGTATCGAATGTGTCGAAGCGCATAATAGTGTCCGGGTTTGTGGATTCAACCTCAACGTACCCCCGTATCTGCATACGTCAAATGCGAGAAAAGTCCAATCTATAACATGAATGTGGAGCATTTCTCCCGTTTGACAGCTGACATTCTCGGGTTACTTTGACGTCGAAAACCCAAAATTTGTGCAATGGAGATATCATGACAACACTATCAAGAACCTTAGCCAAACAAGCCGCCAGCCGTCGATTAATTATCAATCTAGAGCCTAACAATCTAGCGGTGCTCAACGCGGTACTGGCCTCGAGATCTGTCGCAGTTGGCCGCGTAGTGGATGCCCACAGACTGGCCGGAATCGCCGGGGTGTCCTCAAGCCTTGGTGGTGTCGGTATGAGTCGAACCGCCCAAGAGCTGCTAGAAGACTTAGCCACACTCGGCCTGAGTCACGCAGAGGTCAGCCGTGTACTGGCCGACTAGCCTCGATCTTCGTCGAAGATAAAATTAACCAGATGAGAAAAAGGCGAAATATGACAACCCAAGTATCAGATATTATTATCCATCATGGTGAAAAGCAGCGCCTGCACAGTCATCCCTTAGAGGAGTATTTTCAAAAAATGCGCCTCGCAGACCCCAGCTACGTTAAGCCATTCCCAATGAAATGTACGTCGGCATGGCGCGGCTACCAAGCACTCTGGGAGATAAAAGATCAGCGCTTGTATTTGGTCGATGTGAATACAGCTTTGTGGTACGACGACGAGGAAGAAGAGCGCGGTGCTGCTTTGCTAAAGGTCTTTCCCGATAGTAATGGCGAAGTTCTAGCCGATTGGTTCAGCGATGTTTTGCACATTCCCCAAGGCGAACCAGCGCAACGATCTTACGGCGGCCGTGGTGGATTTTGGACACATAACCTAACAATTAGTGTGCGAGAGGGGATGGTGGTAGATGAAAGCGTAGAGGTGCAGGCGCTGCCTTCTCGTAGTTGAAGTAAATAAAAGCAGCCATCAATATTAGCTATATTCATGGCTGCCCCGTAATTCTTTTTTGTGCCCGCCCAAACTTGGTATACAGCCATCATTGATGACGAAGGTACTCATAAAGCATAAATGCAGCTAACCTAGCTGCGGTTGTCTGTCCGTTCGCCCTGAACATAAACTCAGCAGCGACAAAGTCAAAGCGGACCTCCATTAACGGTGCTAATGCAGCTTTTGGCTGGGGTAAAAATTCTCAATAGGTATCTACAACGCTAATCTCTTACCTCATTGCTCCCGCTCCTATGCCTCACTAGCGCGAAGGGCTTGGCCTAGTGAACTAAAGTAACGACCAAACAAATAATTAATTCGCACTCTGTGCTCCCCGCGAGGATACAAACCCATCTTCGCCTCATCGGTTCCAAGGGTACCGCTAACCAGAAAGCTATTACTACAACTCGTGGAATCCTGCACAAAAGCTTCAAAAGCGCGCGCGCACAGCTCTTCGGGCTGGCTGTAGTAAATACGACCGGCAGCCTTATCGGCCTTAGCCGACTGACGAAACAAGTCGCTGGGCTCGGTGCCCCCGTCGGTGAGTAACACGGCCTGATAACAGGCTTGCAGCAAATCATTCAGCGGATGCACCACAGGGGTTTGATTCATCAGCCAGCGTTTAGAGCCGAATTGGCTGGATCGAGCACTGTGGCCAGAGCTCGCCGAGAGAGTACCTGCAGAATCAAACAGCTTGTCGCTGATGTAGTGATCGAACGCATGAAACCATTCGTGGGCGATACTGCCTGGGCCGGCATTTTTGGCGAGTGAAAAACTTCGCGTGGCGGGCGTGTAGTGGGCGGCGACGCCTGGGCGTCCGCCAATGCCATATTGCAATGCCAAGCTGCCGCGCAAAGAAATCAGCGACTCGGTACCGCCTAGCACCGTCATCAAATCACACAACGCATCATAAAATAGCACAGCATTGCGCTGTTTTTCGTCGTCGGTTACCCAGCGACCGATTTCAACCGAGCGAAAATCAAAGCGTTTGCGGACCTCTAAAAACCCCACCATAGCGCCGCCGCGATGGTCTGGGCCGCGACGATAATGGGAGGATCGATGAGTTGAAACATTAGGCACTTAAACACCGCGTTATAAGGCTATAAATGGGGCTCATTAATAGAGAGGTAATGGTAAAGCTTAATTGTACGTTTTATCTAAAGCGATAACCATTTGAGATATCTCTGCACTACCATTATTCGATGGGACGCAACTGTTTTTCGAGCAAAGATTAGCGCTGAAATTGATGCATTTTAAGCGGTAAAGGCCCATCCAAGAGTCAAAATAGTGAGCCGTGTTCCCTAATAGGTTGTTCGCTTGAATAATGGCTGCCCTTTGATTTTTTCCTGATCAACAGCTTAACCCGTTATCATGGCGCTCACATTGTGAAGAGAAGTTTCTATGTCGATCCATGCGTTATTAACACAGGCTTTTTTAAACAGAAAAGCCTTTTTGCAGCAGTGTCAGCAAGAGCAAACCGATTGTTATCGTATATTTCACGGTGTTGTCGACGGCGATGATATGAGCGGTTTAAATATCGACCGCTATGGCGAAACTTGGCTGATTCAGACCTTCCAGCAACCGCTATTAGCCGCAGATTTAGCCGCTGTCACTGATTTTTTATTAGCAATAGACGATTATCCGGTGATCTATAACGATCGCTCTAGCAATAACTCTCGGGTCATGAACGAATTAACAGAGGCCGCCGAGCAGCAGGCTCAGGCCAGTCTGATAGTTCATGAGTTAGGCATTCAATACACGTCTAAATTGCGCCATGACGGGCAAGACCCTTTGCTGTTTTTAGACATGCGCGCTGGTCGTCGATATGTAAAAGAAAAAAGCGCCGGAAAAACGGTATTAAATTTATTTTCATACACCTGTGGTATTGGTATTGCTGCTGCGGTAGGCGGCGCCTCACAGGTGATGAATATCGACTTCTCATCGTTTGCCTTAGCCGCGGGGCATACCAATGCTGCATTAAATGGCGTTGAAAATAACAGTCATTTTGTTCAAAGTGATGCCTTTCCGGCCTTGAGCCAACTGGCGGGTTTAAAAGTCCCCAGTCGCCGCGGCAGAACACTACCCTACTACCCTAAGTTGAAGGCACAGCAGTTTGATTTAGTTTTTTTAGATCCGCCGCGCTATGCTAAAAGCGCTTTTGGTAATGTTAATTTAGAGAACGATTATCAAAGTCTGTTTAAACCAGCGATGCTGGCTACCAAAGACCAAGGCACTATAGTCGCTTGTAATAATGTCGCCAAAGTCGAGCGCGACTTATGGTTTAAAAGTTTAGTTCGCTGCGTCGAAAAACAGGGCAGGGTCGTGCTCGAATCGCACTGGATAGACATTGACACCGACTTCCCATCTTTTGATGGCAACCACCCCTTAAAAATGGTCGCTCTGAAAATAAAATAAGCAACATGGGTTGGGTAATCATTGAGGCTTACACCTGTGTTGGTTATAGCATCCACAACACAGATGAATACTGTGGCTAGCGGTATAGTAGTAGCCGACTGATATAGCGCGGGGTCGTTTTTTGCTCAGTTCGCAGTGACATGGTCATTGAATAATGGCAGTCTTACAATAGGTACCATTTCTCTAATATAGATGGCACCTTTGCAATCACAAAGGGCTAATACACCCTACAATCTGGCCAAATATCGATGCAAAGCGGGTGATTAATCCCTCGTTTTTATAAACCGCGCATTGTATTGAATGTAAAGATGACAAAAATACAGATACGGAAAATTATCAATGGATAACGCTCAAGCTCTAAAGCTTCTCGGCCTCGATGCCACCGATACTGCTATTGATAGCGCCTTTGCCGCTGAACTCACGCAATTGCAGCAACAGTGCGAGGCGGCAAGCATCGATGCGTCATCGGCTAAACTCAATACAACTCTGGCTCAGCCAGATGCAGCCAAAAATGTCCTTTGCCAAACTAAAGCCAAGCCGGCAATAGTGCCTGCCAGGCACCAACAAGCTGGTCTTGCCACCTTGGGTCAATTATTGGCCGGGCGCTACAAGGTGCTAGAGCACATTAGCTCTGGCGATATGAGTACTGTCTATCGGGCCTTTGATCAGCACAGGCAAAAAGATGGCGCCCTTAAAAAGCGCGCAAGGAAGCCTTTTGTGTCTGTTAAGGACTTAAGTCTTACCATCGGATCTTTAGTGGCTGTATTACTGGTGGGTGGCGCAGCTAGCTCTGCCGCCCAGTCTGACATTAAGACTTCCAGTAAGCCCGCCTTCAAACAAGAAATTGACCGCCAGCCAACTAACGGCAACACGAGCACAGTTACCAAGGCTGTAGCTACTTTAGCGGCTGAAGATTCTGCTGAGGCATTGCCCCGAGTAGAGCCGCAGCCTATAGCCGCTGAATCTAAGGTATTCCAAGGTGAAAGCTATCGCGTCAAAGACGTCGAATTTAAGCTGGTGAGCATCCCAGCAGGCAGCTTTCAGATGGGCTCAGTGGAACAGAGTAGCGAAAAACCGGTGCACCAAGTAAATCTTAAAGCGTTTAGAATGATGGAGCACGAAGTCACCTGGGCTATGTATCAGCCCTGTATTGATGCAGGTGTCTGCCCAGCCAAAAAGCATGGCGGTGATGCCGGTTGGGGTAAAGGCCAGCGCCCAGTGATAAACGCTAACTGGACTGATATTAGCCAAAAATACATTCCCTGGCTCAATAAGCACACCGGTAATACTTTTCGCTTGCCCACTGAGGCCGAGTGGGAATACGCAGCAAGGGCCGGCTCTAGTTCAAAATATTCTTGGGGCAACACTATCAATTGTTCACAGGCACAGTTTAACGGCGGTAAGAATTCCAACTGCTATTACATCGCTAATGACAGGTTTGTAGGAACCGTGCCGGTGCAAAGCTTCCCCGCCAATGGTTTTGGCCTTTACGATATGCACGGTAATGTTGCGGAGTGGACCCAAGATTGTTGGGCTAGCAGTTACAGCGATGCGCCAAGCAATGGCAGCGCAGCGACGGATAATAATTGTAGCAGGCGCGTGTTGCGCGGTGGCTCCTTGTTCCATCACCCAAGCGACCTACGCTCCGCCTTTCGCACTTTTAGCCCCGTAACTTATAAGAGCGACAGTTACGGCTTTCGTCTTGCCCAGAGCCTGTAAATGGTTTGCTAATACGGGGCTGACAGGCCTGAAAACTCTATCGCAGTGCAGCAAGGGTTATGTTTTAACCCTTGTGTTTAACGTGTTAACACCTCGGCAATTGCTCCTGCATTACTCTAATATATTACCTTCATATAATTATGCATTGCCTATCAAGCCTCATCTCGGGGCAATGCAAAAACGGCATGCCAGCCGTCCCAAGCCATATTCCTTTGCCACACCTGCCACTACAAGAAAAACCCTAATGAGTAACCGCAGTGATGTATCATCACACTGTTAACAAAGTACTTATAGAGAATACAAGAATATGTCACAGAGTTTTGAGACCCAAGGTACGATCCATTCGATTGGCGAGACCACAGAATACGGCCAGAACGGCTTTACTAAGCGCGAGTTCGTTATCCTAATGAACGGTGACGGCGAAAACCCCCGCTACCCCAATCACGTGGCGCTGGAACTCACTAAAGATAAGTGTGCGCTGCTGGACAGCCATAATATCGGCGATGAGATCAGTGTGACCTTTAACCTTTCGGGCCGCCTGTGGGCGGGTAACGGTCAAGGCGAAAAGTGTTTCACTAGCCTACAGTGCTGGCGTATCGAATCGGCTGGCGCCAATGTCGCTCAAAATAGCTTTAGTCCAGCCCCTGATCAGAACGCTTTCAGCCAGACACCTGATCAAAACGCCTACAGCCAAACGCCGGCTCAAAACGTAGCTAACACGACTTTTAGTAACGGCAATCATGACGACGATTTTGGTGATATACCGTTCTAATTGGCGCTTTCGTTAGCTCCAGAAGTAGCCTCTCAAAAAAAGGCTTAAAAAGGTGGTGGCTTATTTTTTAGCCACCATAAGTGCTCCAGTCCGGTCTTTCTTTTGGTCCCAATGATCTAGTCCCCAAGATTGATCGGGCGACTGCTGGTCACCGAATAAAATCGATAACTGCTAGGCTAGCAGTGCCGTATTTTGAATCGTTGCTATCCTCTAGCTCTCTAGCTCAGTGCGAATGCTCACTCAATACCTGTTGCGTGGGGTTGCCCCGACACTTCCATATGGCGCTTGGGCGTGAAGGCGGCCATACCCGCCTGTCTGAATTTAAACGGCACAGATTTATACTTCATACCGGTGTTGCGACGGATAACAAAGTGCAGGTGAGGGCCGGTTGAATATCCGCTGCTGCCTGAACGGGCAATCGGTTGGCCGGTTGCTATTTTATCGCCGGGTTTTACCTTAAGGCTACCGAGCAGGATGTGGGCATACGTGGCAATAGTGCCGTCGTCGTGCAAAATGTTTACGAAGTTGGCTTTGTCGAGAAAATAATCTTTGGCGCCGCCCATGTGATAGTCATCTTTAGTGGAGGAAACAATGCCCCCTCGCGCGGCGTACAAGGTGGTGCCCACAGGCATGGCAATATCCACCGAGTAGACATTGGGTTCGCGTTGGTGAGAAAAGGGACCATTGAAACTTTGGCTGACGCGAAATGACTGATTACCGGGGACCGGTGGCAAATAGTAGTCGTGCCGGTGCTGGGCATCGGTTGAGCCTAAGGCATAGCGGAAGTTGTAGTCGGGGCGAATACCGCTGTTTTCTATTGCGCTATAAAGGTTTTTTTTACTGTTGGGCGCTACTTCTAAGGTCAGCTTGCCACTCTCAAACAGTGGCGAGCGAACGTCAAACTCAACCGGTGCGAATAGGGGATTTATGGCGTAAATAAATAGCTTGCCGTTTTTATGGTGATAGCTGATCTCGGGCTTAAGCGCTAGCGTCCGATTATCCTTGAATTCTAAAGTATCGACTTTTTTAGTCTTGTTTTTGCTGGGTTTTTTGTCGCTGTAATGCCACTTACCATGAGTATCTTGATAGCGATACACCTCACTAAAGCCTGGCGATGAATGTATTAACAGAAGGCCCAGCACTGCTATGGCCGTAGTCGGGAGAAATCCTTTCATGTTGTTCTTCTATCCGTTGAATAAAGCGACTGAGTGGGGCGTTAGCTGGCGGTGATATTTGACGCCGAAATAACTCAAAAGCCTATTGCTGATAATCACAGTAATACTCTCGGCCTAACACCACGCAATTTAATGCATCTGCACCTATGATACAGGTATTCATCTAAAGCTAGCTGTTCATCCGCTGGCAGCGTCATGCTCTAGTTAATATTGTCGCTGTTAGTGTTAATGGTTATTCAGTAAATTGGGCTATTGGGCCAGATGTTACCTAGTGTGTAGTATAAGGAGCAAATAATTATGACCAAAATCGCTATATTCCCTATCCCCGACTGTGTCAATTTTCCAGGTTCAGTGATGCCCTTGCATGTATTTGAGCCAAGGTACCGCGATATGGTGAATTATTGCTTAGAGCATAATGTGCTGCTCGCCGTATGCCATACGCAAAAGGTAGTTAAAGCCGTTGAGTCTAAGCCTAACCTAGACGAAGCGCTTTGTAGTAACCAGTCAACCTACAAACCTTATCCTGTTTTTTCTGCCGGGCACTGCGAGCTGCTTAAAACCACCGATGACGGGCGTATGGTATTAAATGTCCATATGCAACATCGCTATCAGTTGTTGCACGAGGTACAGAGCTTACCTTTTATCATTGCCGAGTGTGAGCAAGTTAAAGATGAAGCGATCGAGCCGCAAGCCCAAGTGAAAGCAAAGCAGACTCAAGAAAAAATCTTGATGCGTTTACTCGCGCTTACACACGCTCATCAAGAGCTACAAACACGGCTAAAAAGTGATGAGTGGCAATTAAAGTCGCCCGAAGCTTTCAGCTTTGATGTGTTAGGTATTATGCAATTTTCCCCCGATGATATGCAGCAGTTGCTCGAAATGAGCCGGCCTCAACAGCGACTCGATGAAATTCTGGTTTTGATGAATAATAATTAATGTCTCTTGTCTAAGCAGCCGGCTTAGAAAAATTGTATTTGCGAGATGAAAAAATTGATCAGCCAGATATTGGATCGATTAATAATAAGGGCAGGGGCTTATTCTTGATCTTGCCTGAAAAATAAACAATAATAATGCAAAAAAAGGCCGTAAAACTTACAGAACGTAAAATGGAAATAAAATGAAAAGGAAAAAAAAGTACGTATTATTTACTTACATATCTGGGTTGTTATTAATGGCCATTTGCGCAGCTACCGCGCAAGCAGATATATTTTTGACGCATAGTGGTGGAATTACGAAGCTTACGAATTCAGGTATTAGCTCAGATTTTGTTGTTTATGACCCCAATGAAATAGAAAGAGATGAGTTCGGTAACCCTGTTTTAGAATTCAATTGCCAGTATGATTCTGACACAGATGAAGACATTTGTGGCGAGTTCCCAATCAAAGTAAGGCGTGATCCTTATGATATAGTCGTAGATGCAGCGGGCAATTTTTTTGTTGCAGATGCACGCACTAGATCAATTTACAAATACACCCCCGAAGGCGTCTACTCCGTTTTTTTTGAAGCCGGTAGGCAGTATCCAAAGGCGTTAGCCTTTGACTCTCAGGGTAATTTGTACGCATCTTTGGATAATACGGTCAGAAAATTCTCTCCGACAGGAGATGATCTTGGTGTATTTGCAACTACGTCAACAGGGAATATTGGCGCTATGAAGTTTGATACTGAGGGCGATCTTTATGTCCTATCTTCATCTCGTAGCACCAATTTTGCAGGCCATGTAACTAGAATTTCGCCCGATGGCGGCAGCACTATTTACGGCATTACGCCTGAATTGGGAAGCGGATGGAGTGGCTTGGCATTCGACAGCGTAGGCAATCTCTATGCATCCAATTTTATGACTGATCGGATCGTAGTATTCCCTCCTGGAGGAGGAGGTAGTATTGACTTTGCTACTATGCCACGGCCTACAGACCTACATTTTGATCGCTATGGCAATCTTTTTGCACCTAGTTATAGAGGAGGAAATCTTCATAAATTCAACATTACAGACGGCCTCCTTAGTAATGATTACACTGTAATAGCCACCGGTGTTCAGGGTCTAATTGGTATCGATATCGTGAAAACCTCACCCTTAATCGATTTAGGCAACGTCACGCAGGATAGTGATTCTGGTCTATTTTGGTTGGATGCAACTGAGACCGCTGGAATGTCATATAACGAGGTATTAGCGGAGCTGGGACCCGGGGGCACTTTTCAAGGTTACAGGTATGCTACTTTGGCCGAACTTGAGGGCTTCCTCATCGCAGCCGGCGGCACAGCGCCCTTCCTAGGATTTGGCGTCGAAATTCGACTCCCGCTTGATAGTTGGGTGACAGGCTTGCGTGCCCTATGGGGCTCGACAGCCGTACAATCAGACTTTAATGAGTACACTGCGGTTTTGTGGGGCGAGTCTGATACAGATACCTACGAGGAATACATCTGCGACGGCGAAGATTGCGACTTCCAGCAAGTCACGGCCGACAGGGTGGAAACCGGGATTCTCCAGGACTTTTATGGCGGGGGCTATGCAACTGCGCGATTTGGTGTAGGGCAGTATTATCGCCAGACGGTTGACTATTCGAGTAGTGTGCTAGGAAGTGCCCTCGTGAGAGAGGATACAAATGGCGATGGCTTTTTTGAGCAGGGTGGCTTCAGTTATGCCGTTGCCGGCCTGACGACCGTTAAGCTGACAGGTCGTACATTGAGCAGCTCTGATACCGAGATAGTGATTCCTGACACTGTTACGTACAACGGAACAACTTACAGCGTTACGACTATCGAGGGCCTTGCTTTCAATGATAACGGTCTCACCAGCGTGACAATTCCAGGCAGCGTTACGACCATTGGTAATAGTGCTTTTAGCGATAATAGTCTCACAAGCGTGACTTTCTTGGGAGATTTTGGAGCGTTTAATGTCGATATGTTTGAGGGCAATAATAACTTAACGACTATCATCTATGCTCAAGGCGCTACGGGATGGCCGCAAACTTTTACGCCTAACACTGGTCCAACAGGCAGTGTCGCCGCAACCACTACTACTGAGCCTCAGATCACTACTAGTGACTTTAATGGCGACAATCGCAGCGACATCCTCTGGCGAAAACCGGTTAATGGTGAGGTAAAGCTAATAGTTAATGATGGGTTGGGCGCGCAAGCTAATGCCATTAGCATGCAGCCGAAGTCGTCAGCTTGGACTGCACAAAAGGGTGACTTTAATGGCGACAATCGTACCGACTTATTGTGGCGTAACTCCGTTACTGGCGCAGCCAATATAGACTTCAGCAATGTTGACGGCGGCCTGCTGTTAAGTATCAATGTAGAGCTTCACGACTCAGACTGGTTATCTGCTGTTGGTGACTTTAATGGCGATGGTATCGACGATATTCTCTGGCGTCAGCCGCTTTTGGGTAAGGTGAAAGTGGCTATATTAGCCACAGACGGCTCAACGCTACGCACTGAAATTTTGTCCAACCGCTATAGCGCCTGGGGTCATCAGTTAGGGGATTTTAACGGCGATGGCCGCACCGATATTTTCTGGCGCAAGCGAAGTACTGGTGACGTTAAAATTGCACTGTCTGATGCTATGGGTAAACAAGGTTTGGTTAGCGTGCACTTTAATAAGTGGAATGCTTGGGGTGGGACGGTCGGTGATTTTAATGGCGATGGCCGCAGCGATATTCTCTGGCGCAAGCCTAATACTGGCGAAACCAAAGTGGCGATTAGCGGCGAAAATGGTGAGCAGTTAAATGTGATTGGCCACTTCACCCGCTTCAACGCTTGGACCGATACAGTAGGCGACTTTAACGGCGATGGTCGCGACGACATTCTTTGGCGTCGTCCGGCCTCAGGCGAAGTTAAAATTGCTGTCTCAGATGACCAAGGCGGACAGTCTCGAGGCGTCAATCACAACGCTAAGTTTAGTGCTTGGGACCAGGCGGTCGGGGATTATAATGGCGACGGTATTGACGATGTTCTTTGGCGCAAACCGGTCGTAGGTACTGTTAAGATTATTCTTAATAATACCAACGCTGAGCAGTCCAGTGTTGTCGGTCACTTTGATAAAGGCGCTAACTGGAAACTAGTGCACTGAGTCTTTTTGGCTGACGAATAAAAAGCCCGCGTCCCTTTTGGGGCGCGGGCTTTTTTGGTTCTTTGAGAAATAGATCGAGGTATATCTACCTAACCTTTTCTGTAATTACTCATAACTGAGTAATTGGGTCAGAGTAAAAGCTCCAATTCGCTCAGCATAGAACAGACAAGCTTTTTTTCTGTTCAGCTAAGCTTGATGGGTCGCACGTTCAAGGATGAACCGTTAGGGCCCGTAAGCCCCGCCTCAATCCCGTCGGTATACCTCAGAATATCATTCACAAAGTCAATGCGGTCAGGTCTTACAGACCAAAAATGTAAAACCTGACCCCATTTTTCGTACAATCTAGACAGTATGATCCTAAACAATCCATGAAAGTTCTTTGTCAAATACTCAGTTCACTATTTATTGAAATAATTACATTATCCCAAAGAGTGAAGCAGTCGAAGTTTTTATTTTTTCCACTTGGTATTCTCTAACTGTTGAATGATTGGGCAGAAAATTAATCGCCGGTTGGCGATGTATCTTCAGCGTCATCAATAAACTCGCCTTCGCTGTCTATTTTTCAATGCTTTTAAAGCGACTCTTCTAGCGCCTCTGTTAACTCCTCTTCATGCTCTTCTTCTGGCGATCCTTTTAGCGCCTGTTCTAGTGCCTTTTATAGCGCCTTTTATAGCGATATTGCCCCGTGAAATAAGAACTGCTTATGCTCAATGTCAGCGCTGATGTAGATTATTTAATCAGGCAGATCTGCATTTTAGCCGCTAAAGACTCATACGAACGACCCCTAAATAAATCAGAAAAAAGTATAAAAAAGACTGTTGTAACCAAATATGGCCACTAATATTCGATCATAACAACAGCGTTAACAAAAAATCTAAGTGGGTAGGAGAGTAATAATGATGTATGAAAATTGCACAGTAGCAGACATTCCGAAGCTAATGTAGGGGTATGACTGGTCTTATTGCCCGCCCAAAGATATGACGGTACGAGAGCAGGCAAACGAAATGGCTTGGCACCTAATGAGAGACGAAGACAAGCCTGAGCGCGACAAAGGATTCGCCTTGTTAAGGCTCTCCGATGAAATGGGTTATGCGCCGGCAACATATGCTCTTGCACTGTGTTATTACAAAGGGGAGTTTGTTAAGAAAGATTACAAAAAAAGCATCGAAAAAATGATCAAAGCATCGACTGCAGAGAGACCGCATCCAGGATCACTGTTAGAAATGGCTCGGTTATACAGAGAAGGTTCCAGCACCTTTAAGATAGAAAAAGACCTCGTTAAGTCGATCGACGCTTACAAAAAGATGACTAGAGTAGAAAATGTTCATGAGATGGTTGAGTACGTGGATGCGCTGCAAGAAGCTTATGATGAACTTAAGGATAATAAATATATTGCTGACGCTTTTAGATCTGTCATTAAATCCATGAAGTGGAACGCCAAAGATGAATCAGTAACCAGTTTATTAGCGAGTTTACAAAAAAAGTATGGGAATCCTATGCGATTCTATAATTAATTAGGAGTCACTATAAAATGATTGATGAATTCATGATGTATGAAGACTTAAGCGAGCATAGCGGCAAGGTAAACTCGGACAGTGAATACTGGAAAGAGTGGCCGACCACATTGAGCAAGCTTGGTGTTGCTAGTATCACTACAAAAATTAAAGCTGACATGATGTTTCGCAATGTAACTCCAGATCGCGTATCTCAAATAATAGACGACGCATTAGCTAATCGAACCGAAGAGTGCCACCAAGTTGTATTTGATTATTATTTTTGCGAGCGAATCGGTGAAGAACCCAAAAACGTAGATCTCATTTATCGCGGCGAAGAAAGCTCTGCAATATCTATCTTTGCGGAAAATCCAGGTAACTTAGCTGGCATGATGAAATATTACGGCAACCAACTTAACACCTACCAGGTCTGCGCTCAAATGCTAGAGTTACCGATTTGCTGGCTACGCAAAGAGCGACGTCCATTTACATACTAAAAATTAAATATAGACGTATCATTATCTAGGCCTTCCAAGTCATCGATCAATATCGAATTCCAAGATGGCGATGTCAGCTTCGGTTTAATGCTTAGCGACAATGTTGTACCAGAGTTAAAGCTCCAATTCGCTTAGCATAGAACAGGCCAGGTTTGGTCTGTTCAACTAAGTGAACTGCATCACACGTTTCAGGATGAATGGTTATGGTCGCTTATGTGCAGTAGTCGCATAAATCGGCCGGCATCAGTTAAAAAACTAAATAGGCTGATTTTAGAGCTTATTTGCTAGACTCAATGAATTTATCTATGGTTATGTATGTAGCACTTAATATTGGTTTTTTAGCGAGGAAAATTTATGCCCAAGTTTGCGGTTAAGTTAGTCATCAATTCAGTAAAAATCTCTATTATGCCGCTGGCTTTACTGCTGTCGTCCTATTCTTTTGCATCATCAGAGTGTGTTAATTTAAAGGGGTGTGAGCAAAAAAAATGCGAAATAAATAAGCAGATTACTATTGCCACCCGTCATGGCAATGATCGTAAAGTCGATGGTTTAAATCGCGCATTAGAAGAAAATACCAAAAACTGTACTAACAAGGGGCTCAGAGAGGAATTAATTGAAGAGATTCAAGAAAGCAAAGAAGATATTGCAGAATATGAGACTGATCTTAAGGAAGCTATAACTGATCAGAAAAAACATAAAGTCAGTAAATATCAAAAAAAGATCTATGAAGAACAAGCCGAGTTAAAAAGTCTTGAAAAAGAATTATCTGATCTAGAGTAAAAAGCGCCGTATATTTGCAGTAATTGGGTCAGAGTAAATTAATTTTAGAACAGACAAGCTTTTTTTCTGTTCAGCTAAGCTTGATGGGTCGCACGTTCAA
>CAJWZU010000021.1 GCA_913050115.1 uncultured Cellvibrionales bacterium | reverse complement strand
CTCTGTGCCTTGCCTACATTGTCATTCATGATATTGCGATATTTGTTCTTCTGAATTGCGATGCTGGCAAAACTGTAGCACGCCTATATTTATGAGATGCAGTTCACATTTCCCTTATTTTTAGGGCTTATGTGCTAATATATATGCGCTTGAATTCTTTGCTTGTTCTGGAGATCACTTCGTAAGGTAGTTTAAGGATTACTGGGTTTTCACGGTACACAGCATTGAATAGTAGCGAGAGCAGGTTTGGTTTTACTTGCCATTGATCTTTCTAGGTGCGAAATACTATACAATAATTAAGGAAGACTAAGGCCCAGGTTGGCCATATCGGTACATTGTCCGCGAATGTGCCTTTTTTGATTTCCTTCTTTATGTGGCTAATCGTCAAGGTGTGAGAGCAAGCTTGGCTTTTATCGTCGAAATAACAGCCTGTTACAGAACAGCTGATCAGTATGTTTGCATTACCGAGGCACAAAGTAAGTCCAACTCAGTAATGTTAATGATTATCATTTGCGTTGTGGCGTAAGCTTAGTTAATATCTTAGCGCTTCGCTTGCAGGGTCGCGCGCGTGTTGGGATTGCTAGGGATAAACAATGCAAAATGTTTTGCTGACAGACAAAATTTTCGCCCTACCATTGCGGTGCATCGAATTTTTGAACTCGGTTTGTTGGAGTCGGCTTACGCTGCGTGTTTGTTGTTCGAGCGGCAACAAGCGAGATAAAGGTAGATGCTCAGTTTGATTTAGCAGAGCACTATCAGGTCGTTGAGCTAGGTGTTGGTTATCGGCTAGACCTTGTGGCTGAAGGAGCGGTAGTTGTTGAGGTGAAATCGGTTAAAGAGTTTTTACCGATACATGATACATACCGCGCAGTTACTGACAGTATTTAGAACTGTCGAGTTTATTTAAAGGATCGTTGGTGAAGTTTAATGTACCTCGATTAGTCGATGGCGTTAATCGATTAGTAAATTAGTTATAGGGATATTGAGAAGTAATCATGAAGCGTATTGAATTTTTAAAGTCACCTATGGATGTTTGCACTATGGGCGAGGCCGTCGATTATATTGAAGCAAAAGTTGCTAGTGATACCTTTACCCAGCACGTGGTGGTGAATGTTGCCAAACTGGTGAATATGCAGAAAGACCCTGTGCTGGCTGAGTCAGTAAAGGATTGCGATATCATCAATATCGATGGTATGGGTGTCGCATGGGGTGCACGCTTTTGTGGCCATGATGTGCCTGAACGTGTTGCCGGTGTCGACCTGTTTCACAATTTATTAGCAATGAGCGCCAAGCGCGATTTCCCTGTGTTTTTATTGGGTGCGACCCAAGCCGTGGTAGAAAAAACCGCCGAGGTGGTTAAAGCGCTTTATCCTGACCTGAAAATTGCCGGTCATAACCATGGCTATTTCTGGGATGACGAGCAAGCGGTGGTTAATGATATTCGTGAATCCGGCGCCAAGCTGTTGTTTGTTGCGATCACCTCACCCAACAAAGAAAACTTTATTAACAAGTGGCAAGACCAGTTGGGGGTTAACTTCGTGATGGGCGTTGGCGGAACCTTTGACGTGGTTGCGGGCAAGGTCAAGCGTGCGCCGGTATGGATGCAAAGTTCTGGCTTAGAGTGGTTTTACCGTGTGTTGCAGGAGCCGGGCCGTATGTGGAAGCGCTACCTGCTGACCAACAGTAAATTTTCTTGGTTGTTGTTAAAAGAAAGGTTTAGCTAGTTAGTGTGCTGCGCTTTTAGGGCCAACTACCTTGACGTCATCGTTGTTGAATCCGGCCCATGCACAAATAGTCTGCTCAGCCAAAAATTGGCGTTAGAGCAGTTGTTGGACAGCGGCTGGGCAAGCTCAGGGCCAAGTTGTTGACGGGTTGATTGGCTGTTATCTGCTTTTTGTGACAATGCTGTAATGTCTTTAATGGCCGCAAGCAATATGTTGCTGAGATTAAGGACCCGCCATCGCCATTAAAAGGACTTCGGAATCAGGTTTATTTAGGGGGCGACGATTTTTTTGAACGAATGCCATCAGATATTGATACACCTGAATATGGTATTTTGAGCCGAGACAGAAGCTCAGTAATAATGACTTATAAAAGTGGCGGCTAGGCCCTAAAAGAACTTGGAGTTCACCTCGGCCTACGTGGCGGCTGGATCTATAGCAAGAGCCAGTGATATATTCTCTGAGTTAATGGTCGGCGTTATAATAGTTTAAATTCTCGATTCGCAAGTTACTTATGATCCTTCCTGTAATTCTCTGCGGTGGCTCTGGCTCCCGTTTGTGGCCACTATCCCGAAGTAAAAACCCGAAGCAATTTTTGTCGCTCACGGGTGACAGCACTATGTTGCAGGACACGATTGCTCGTCTAAAGGGCTTAAATTGTTCGGATCCTTTGCTGATTTGTGGTGAAGATCATCGCTTTACTGCCGCTGAACAATTGCGGCAGCTTGGCCTTGACCAAGGTAAGGTCATTCTTGAGCCTGCTGGACGCAATACCGCGCCGGCCATTGCCTTGGCTGCGTTACACGCCAAAGCTGAGGGCCTAGACCCATTGCTTCTGGTGTTAGCGGCTGATCATGTGATTACCCAGCCGGCAGATTTTCGTGCTGCTGTTGAGCAGGCCACTCCGTTAGCTGAAGCCGGTAAGCTGGTGACCTTCGGTATAGTGGCGACTGGCCTAGAGACGGGCTATGGCTATATAAAAAGAAGTGACGAATTGCTAGATACTAGCGGCGAGCAAGGGCAATCAGCAGGCTATAAGGTAGACCAGTTTGTTGAGAAGCCTGATTTAGCGACGGCTGAGCAGTATGTTGCCAGTGGTCACTATTACTGGAACAGCGGTATGTTTCTGATTCGTGCCAGTCGCTACTTAGCAGAGTTAAAAATACACAGCTCAGAAATTCTCGCCGCTTGCGAGAAGTCTATGGCCGCCGCTGTTGTTGATACGGACTTTATTCGCGCTGAAAAAGAAGCCTTTTTAGCCTGCCCAGATGACTCTATCGATTACGCCGTTATGGAGCCTTTATGCAGTAAAGCTGACGGCTCAAACTCAGTCGTTGTAGTACCGATGGACTGCGGGTGGAACGATGTTGGTTCTTGGTCGGCCTTGTGGGAGGTGTCGGAAAAAGATGCGGCCGGCAATGCCTGTAACGGCGAAGTGATGCTGGAAGATACCAGTAACTGCTATGTGCGCGCGTGTGGCGATAAATTAGTAGCGGCGATAGGCGTTGAAGACTTGATTGTTGTCGATACCGATGACGCGCTATTGGTGTCGACTAAAGAGCACGTGCAAAAAGTTAAAGATATAGTCGGTCGGCTTAAATCGGATAAGCGCAAATCTATGCAGGCTATGGCGAGCAACCACCGCAAGGTATTCCGGCCCTGGGGTTATTACGATTCTATCGACTTCGGTGAGCGTTTTCAGGTTAAGCGTATAGTGGTTAACCCCGGCGCCCAGCTGAGTTTGCAGATGCACCATCATCGCGCCGAACACTGGATAGTAGTGTCGGGGACGGCGCTGGTAACTAAGGGCGACGAAGAAATATTACTGGCCGAGAACCAGTCGACTTATATTCCCCTCGGTGTCACTCACCGACTCTACAACCCAGGCGTACTCCCACTTGAGATGATCGAAGTGCAGTCAGGCTCGTATCTAGGCGAGGATGATATTGTGCGTTTTGAGGATAAATACGGGCGCGGATAGGCGACAAGGGACAAGTACTAGAGGCGAGCTTGCTTCGCTTTTAGTTGCTAGAAAGAGCTGGGGCAGCAAGTTAAGTTTTGAGTACGCTGCGCTTCTAGGTTTTAGCTAGCCACATGCGCACAGTGTGCTGCCGTTGGTCTTATTAACTGTTAAAGCTGCTGGAGCGACCATTAAGCTCCTATATACTCCTTTAGTTATAAAAAGCCAATGATTTGTGTCATAAAAAGCTGTATAGTCCGCAAAAAAATGAACAGTATTTCTAAAGTGCTCCGTAGAGATACAGAATATCCGCACCATATTTATAGATTAGGGACAATTATAATGTCATTCAAATTTGCTACTCTTTCATCTTGCGCGCTATTGCTTGCCGCTCAAGCTCAAGCCGCTATTGACCCAGCGCCGGTTAAGTTTGGTGGGTTTGAATTAATCCCTACTTTAAGTGTTGATCAGGTCCATGATGACAACGTCACCATGGCTAATGATAAAGAGCCTACCACTAAGGATATCAGCTCGTGGGTAACGATAGTTGCGCCTGAGTTGCAGTTGGGCCTGAAAACGGACAAAAGTGAATATAATCTCGGTTATAAGTTGGCCGCCGGCCGTTACACTTCTAGCCGCGATGATGATTATGTTGATCACTTTGTAAATGCCGATGCCGCTTGGCAATTAAGTAGCCGTAATAAACTTGCTGTGCGCGGCAACTATGATCGCGCCCATGAAGATCGCGGTAGTGACACTAGTGGCGATATTGTTCCCAATAGAGCGCTTCAAACACCCGATGAATATGAGTCCTCTATTTTAGGCGGTACTTACACTTTTGGTGCTGATACCACACCAGGTCGTTTAGTCTTGGATCTGGAAGATTACGACAAAAAGTATACTAATCATCGCGATACTACTCGCGAGCGCGATCGCAACGAACAAAAAGCCACGGGTACTTTCTACTGGAGTATATCCTCGGCCACTAAATTCCTGGCTGAGGGTGAATACACCGATATTGACTATGACCAATCTAGGCCTGCCGATGTTCGTAGGGGTGATTATGATGGTAGCCTGGCCCGTGCTTTTGTTGGTGTCGAGTGGAATATTACCGGCAAAACAACGGGTACTGTGAAGCTCGGTTACCAAGAAAAAGAGTTCGACTCTACCAGCCGCAAGGATTACGACGGGAGTAGTTGGGATGTCGCTATGACGTGGTCGCCTAAGACCTACTCTGTCTTTACCCTGTCATCGGGTAACAAGCCGCAGGAATCGAGCGGTATTGGTGATTTCATCGACGCCGAGAATATAACTCTGGGTTGGCAGCACGGTTGGAGCGACAGCATTAACAGCAGTGTCTACGTGATGACGCTAAGTGAAGATTACGTTAATTCGTTCAATAACCGAAGCGACGACTCTGTTAACGCCGGTGTTAGCATTGATTACACTATTAAGCGTTGGGTCAGCGTTAGCTTGGCCTATGACTATTCTGAGAGAGATTCTAGAGTCGATGCCCCGGCGTTGCCTTTGAGTAGTTTTGACTTTGATCGCAACAAGTTCACTTTGGGTGTTGATTTGTCCTTTTAAGGGATAGTATCTAATGCAACACTAAAAAGCGGTGTCGCCTTTACTAATGGGTAAAGGTGACACCGCTTTTTTCATTTATGTTGTGTGTTAAAATGTATATAGAATATTTGCTTAGCAGGTTTGCTCAATGCATAAAATAATGAAGTTCTTCAGCCTAACAGTGCTGCCACTACTGTTTCTTTCGCTGCCAGTACAGGCGGCGGGCCTGTCTGACTATCGTCTTGGCTCTGGCGACAGGATTAAGCTGCAGGTTTACGGCGAAGAGGAGATGACCGTAGAGACCCTACTGAGTGATGCCGGCACCATTTCTTACCCATTTTTGGGTGAGTTGGAAATTCTCGGTATGACCGTGGGTCAGTTGGAATCTAAGGTGATTAGTGGCTTAAAGCCCGATTACTTTGTGGAGCCACAGGTGACCGTTACTATTCTTGAATATCGTCAGTTTTTTATTAACGGCGAAGTGGAAAAACCCGGTGGTTATGCCTTTCAGCCTGGTTTATCGATCCGTAAGGCTGTGTCACTGGCCGGTGGCTTCACCGAGCGCGCTTCGAAAAAGTTAGTCATGGTGATTAGCGACGGTGATGGCGATAATGAAGAGCGCGAAGAAGAGCTGAATAGCCCTGTAGCACCAGGCGATATTATTACAGTAGAGCAGAGCTTCTTTTAGCGGATGCGTTAAAAATGCGTTATTGCCCAAATAGTGGCGGTGGCGCACTACTGATGTTCAGGATGAACGGTATGTCGCGATTACAACAGTGCGACCTGCACACTGTACCTAGTACCTCCTCTATTTCACTAAAGATTATAACTTTAGCCGCTGTTAAAGTTTCTCAGTATTAAGACAATGATGGTTGAACCATCAATTCATCTTAAATTAACGATTTAAGTGAAAGGCTCATGAATCAAGGAATGTCGATGTCTAGTCAGCCCTCCCAGAATAATTTTCAAAATAACAGTGCCGAAGAAGTGATCGATTTACGCCATTATTGGCGTGTGTTGATGCTCAATAAGTTTAATATTGCTGGTTTTACAGCTGTGGTGACGGTGTTCGCTATTTTAGCGGCTTGGTCGATGGCGCCGACCTATCGCGCCAGCACAACCCTGTTGATCGAGGCCAACCAAGCTAAGGTGGTGTCGATCGAAGAAATTTACGGCATGAATACCAAGGGTGATGAGTATTTTTTAACGCAGTTCGAGATTTTAAAGTCGCGCCAGTTGGCTGAGCGCACCGTGCGTCGGTTAGATTTAATTAACAGCGTGTTTTTTAATCCGGTGGTCAAGGATGGCTTTAGTCTGGGTTCATTGTTGCCCAGTGGTAAGCCCGAAAAACCCCCGAGTGAAGACGAAGTCATTGCTAAGTTGACTGAAAAGTTTATGGAGCGGTTGAGTATTACCCCGGTGCGCAAAACGCAGTTAGTTAAAATCAGCTTTGATTCATTCTCGCCTGAATTGGCGGCGCTCGCTGCCAACACTATGGCCGAGGTCTATATCGAGAGCCATCTTGAGGCCAAGCTTGAAGTCACCCGCAAGGCGGCGAATTGGTTGGGCAAACGCCTAGAGGGTCTGCGCACTAACTTAAGCCTGTCTGAGTTGGCGCTGCAGGATTATCGCGAACGCGAGAATTTGCTCGACATCGAGGGCGTATTGACGCTGTCATCAGCCGAGTTAGAAGAGCTGACCTCGCAATTAGTTAAAGCACGCCTGCGTCGCTCGGAATTAGACAACCTCAATCGAAAGGCCTCGTCGCTGCGCAATCGCTCTGCCGATGAACTGTTGTCGATTCCCGAGGTGTTGGCTCACCCGCTGATTAAAGATTTGAAAGACGACGAGTCGAAAGCCAGTCGTGCGGTATCTGATTTAGCCAAGCGTTACGGCCCCAAGCATCCCAAAATGCAGTCGGCTAAGGCGGAGAAAATTCGCGCCATAGACTCTATTCGTAATCAGGTATTGAGTATTATTGCCAGTATCAGTCGCGACTATGAAGTGGCGCAGGACAATGTGGTATCGCTGCAGGAGCGTGTAGAAGAGCTTAAGGTGGAGGTGCAGCAGGTCAGTCGTAAGAGCTTTAAATTGAGCGATCTAGAACGCGATGCCAACACCAATCGCCAGCTGTATGAAATGTTCACCAAGCGAATAAAAGAGACGGACGAAGCCGGTGGCATGCAGGCTGCTCACGCGCGGGTCATCGATTTAGCTATAGAGCCGCGCCTGCCGATTAAACCAAAAAAGCAATTAATAGTAGCGCTGGCCATGGTCGCCTCAACCTTGTTTGGTGTGGTATTGGCCTTCGTATTAGATATGCTGGATAACACTCTGCGCCGCCCCGAAGATATCGAAGAGCGTCTACACCAAACTTTATTGGGTATAGTGCCCCAGGTTAAGAATCGTCTAACTGACAAAGCCTTAGAAGCCTTTGTTAGCGACAGCCGCGGCCAGTTTGCAGAGTCGATTCGTACCATTCGTACCGGTTTTGTACTGAGTAACCTAGATGCACCTGCCAAAATTACGGTTGTTACTTCTTCAACGCCCAACGAGGGCAAATCGACCATTGCCTTGAATTTGGGTGAGGCTCTAGCGCAAATGGAAAGGGTGTTGCTTATTGATGGCGATATGCGCCGTCCGACTGTGGCAGCCACTTGTGGTCTGGACCGCAAGGCTAAGGGTTTGTCGAATTTGGTTTCGGGTACTGCCGAGGCCAAAGAGTGCATCCATCGCTGGGATATCGGCAAGATGGATGTCATGCCTGCTGGCATGGTGCCGCCAAATCCGCTGGAATTGCTGTCGTCCAAGCGCTTTGCGCAAGTGTTAGAAGGTCTACTGAAACATTACGACCGTATTATTATCGACTCGGCGCCGACGCAAGCGGTGAGTGATGCTCTGGTGCTGTCGTCGTTGGCCGATGCTGTAATTTATGTGGTCCGCGCCGATTCTACTTCAGTCAGCTTAGTGAAAGGCTGCCTCAAGCGTTTAAATGATGTGAATGCCGCTATCACCGGCGTAGTCTTAAATGGCATGGACATGGATAAAAAGGGCGCCTATAGCGATCAGTATGCCCATTATTATGGTGGCTACTATGGCGAAGAGAGTGGAGAGGAGAGCGGAGACGAAAGCGGAGACGAAAGCGGCGAAGAGAGCGATAAAGAGGACAGCACTGGAAAAGCATGATTAATGCTCGCTGTTATTTATCACCGAGAATAGTTTATAGATACCCCTGCGGTTTAAATTTAGGCGTTCGTCATGATTAATGCTCGCTGTCATTTATTACCGAGAATAGTTTATAGATACCCCTGCGGTTTAAACTTAGGCGTTCGTCATGATTGATGTTCACTGTCACTTATTACCAGGTATAGATGATGGGCCTTCGGATGTCGCTGAGGCTCTAAATCTGTGCCGGTTAATGGTGGCCAATGGCATCACTCATGCGGTGGCCACGCCGCATATTCATCTGGGCCGTTGGGACAACACCGAGCAAAGTATCAGTACAGCTTACGACACGCTGTGCACCGCTATTCGCAACCAAAAAATACCTCTGCAGCTGGGTATGGCGGCAGAGGGGCGAATAGACGCCGAGATTTTACCGTTGCTGGCGATGCAACAAATACCGATGCTGGGCCGCTGGTTATTAGACGGTGTTGACTATCAAGTTATGCTGTTGGAATTACCGCACAACCAAGTGCCACCGGGCAGCGACAAATTAATTGCTTGGTTAAAAACGCGCAATATTTTGGCCATGATTGCTCATCCTGAACGCAATAAGGGATTTCAGCGCAACGTCGACAAGTTAGAACCCTTTATCGCCGCTGGTTGTCTGTTTCAGCTAACGGCTGCCTCTGTTGTGGGCGGTTTTGGGGATGCCGCGCAAGAGTTGGCAGATTGGATGCTTGATCAGCGTTTAGCTACATTGTTGGCGACCGATGCCCATAATGATAAGGGCCGTAGGCCGCTGTTGGCAGAAGCCCGAGCGCATGTCGCTAGTTTGTACGATGAGCAATACGCCAACCTCTTGGTGCAGCAGAACCCACAGCGTTTAGTGGCCGAGCAGTTTGATTCACTGCGCGGGTTCGGCGAGCTGTGAAGTTGTGGCGGCTCTATGCGTTTATGCTGTTGTGCACTGCTTGTGCTGGTCTGGCATTTGCTTGGAGCTGGGCCGATTATCAGGCGTCGCGGGCCGATTATATAGTGGCCAGTTGGCAGCGCGGCGAACCAGTCACAGAACCAGAATGGCAACACGCTAAAGGCTTGCAATCTAGTGCCTTATTTTGGCGCGGTCAGCAGCCAGATTATTTAGAGGCTATGGGGCAGCTGTACTATTGGCGTAATACTCAAACCGATATCAGTGCGGCTGCATTGGATCAAAATTTTGAAGCGTCGCTGCGCTACTACCGCTTGGCAATAGCCCAGCGCCCTTTGTGGCCTTATGCCTGGGCTAATGTCGCGTTGATTAAAGCGCAGATGCGGCTCTGGGATGCAGAATTTTATACCGCCTTAATTAGAGCGCAGCAGCTGGGTCCGTGGGAGACGCGAGTGCAGTTGGCCGTCCATGAGGCGGGTTTAATTAGTTGGCGCCAATTAGATTTTAAAAATCGAAAGTTGTTGCTACAGAATTTTAGCAATAGCTTTAGCACCGATCAGCGTCAGGTTAATAAAATGCTGGCACTGACGGAAAAATATTCTTACAAGGCTGCTTTTTGTTTTTATAGCGGCCAACAACAAGTTGAAACAGATATAGCGGCTCTAATAAAACGTCGCTGTCGCAAGTGATTACTTGCAAGGAACCTCATGTCTATCGTTAAAAGTGGCCTAGTTAAACAACATAATTCAACTTTTGCGTTAATGGCTCGAATGCTCGACATGGCAATAATTTTTATTACGCTTTGGTTGGCTATTAAATTATCGGGTCAGACTGAACCGTTGATGTTACGCCAAATTTTTACAGCATTATTAGTCGCGTTAATTTTACAAGTGGCCGCCGAATTCACCGAGCTTTATCGTTCATGGCGTTCGGAGTCAGTCAGCCGTGAAGTTTGGGTAGTCGTTAAATTAATTGTTTTTAGTTTTGCCATGGCTCTAATCATTGCCGGAATGCTCTTTCCTCAGCTTCTGTTTACTTGGCCGCAATTACCTTATTGGAGCTTACTGCTGTTGGTAGGTCTGTGTAGTTGGAGGGTGGTTGCACGAGAATTTTTACATATATTGCGTTCTCGCGGTTATAACACCCGCAGTGTTGCCGTGGTTGGCAGTGGTAACTTAGCGGTAGCGGTGGCTAAACGTTTGGTCGATTGCAGTTGGGGTGGTTATGTTATTAACGGTTTTTACGATGACCGCCAGGAACTGAATGTAGAAGCTATGATGGCCCCAGATTCAAATCGTCGTCATCAGGGTATAGCTGACGATCAGGGACGAGTAAAAGTGATGGGATGCTTTGATGATGTGGTCGCTCAAGCCGAGCGTGGTGAGGTTGACCACGTATATATTGCGCTGCCTATGCGCGCTGAGCTCCGAATCATAGAGTTGACCGCACGATTGGCAAATTCTACCGCTAGTATATATGTGATCCCCGATATTTTTGTATTTGAGTTGCTGCAGGCCAAAACCATTAATCTCAACGGTATTCCGGCTATCAGTATTGTAAGTGAACCTATGACAGGCGTGGATGGCTGGCTCAAGCGTCTCGAAGACATAGTCTTATCTGTTGTGATATTGGCGTTAATTGCACTGCCGATGTTAGTGATTGCGGCGGCGGTAAAATTGACCTCTGAAGGGCCAGTATTCTTTAAACAAAATCGTTATGGTATCGATGGTCGTCCTATTAAAGTATGGAAATTTCGCTCTATGACGGTGTGCGAAGATGGCGACAGTGTGACCCAAGCGACCAAGGGCGATATGCGTATCACCAAACTGGGTGCATTTTTGCGTCGTACGTCTCTGGATGAGTTGCCGCAATTTATCAACGTGCTCGGCGGCAGTATGTCCATTGTCGGTCCGCGTCCCCACGCAATAGTCCATAACGAAGAGTATCGGGTGCAGATTCCTGGCTACATGATGCGCCATAAGATTAAGCCCGGTATCACGGGGTGGGCACAAATTAATGGCTGGCGCGGCGAGACCGACACATTAGAAAAAATGGAAAAGCGCGTCGAGTTTGACTTGCACTATATACGCCATTGGTCATTGTTCTGGGATTTAAAAATCATCTTCAAAACTATTTTTAAAGGGTTTACCAGCGAGAACGCGTATTAGCACAGAGTTCAGTAATTGCCCTAGCTCGGTTCTCATGGATGAGACGAATCATATCGGTTTTATAAATAACTCTGCTTATTTCCTCACTGTATGATCTATTCGTTTATCTTATACATCTACGCTGCGCTTGCAGCGAACTGCCGAGCCACCAATAATACACTTTGCTGGTCCTGAAACCTTGTCCTTGATGTACTTATGATTTGGAAGCTGACGTTTATTGCCACGCTCGTGACCATTACTGTGGCGGGCTTTTGGCCGACACCTATCTCTTATATCGAGCTGGGCTTTTGGCAGGCGACTATCCCTTATACTGAACTGGGCGTTTGGCCGACGCCAATCCCTTATACCGAACAGCCGCTGGATAAATTGGCGCATGCGTTGGGTTTTGCCGCTTTGGCTTTTAGTCTGTATCGCGCAAAATACAGCTCTCTGTGGTTTTCGACGCTGTTATTACTGGCTTGGGGTGTAGTTATTGAACTGGGACAGGAATGGTTTTTACCGCTGCGGACCTGTTCGCTAGCAGACCTTTGTGCGGATGGCGTCGGTGTGGCCATAGGACTAACACTGGAACTCAATTGGCACAGTATTCACAGGCGCAAAACTACTGGCACGGCATCGTTTACCTGAAGCTTACTCTTGCCCTCTTATGCGAATATAAACGTTTAGGATACGTCTGACGGGCATTTTCCTCTCGGCAACTGCTACTTGATAACAGCTCATGCGTTATTCTAATGCCGTTCGTCCAAGGGTCTATATTGCTTTAATTTTGCGCGAAAACGTTCTCGTTCCGAGTCGACAATATCTCGCTGCTAGACTCGATAGTGATAGCGGCCGCGAGGGTGTTTGAACAAATGGCAGTTACTGATTTCAGTATGCAGCTGTTTTACCGGTGGTCGATTAAATCAATTAATACATCACGGTGTACCGAATCATCGTTACCGACCCAGTTTGTATACCAATATCGTTTTAGGCGAGTCATGCCGGCAGTAGAGATCGTGTGTATTTGGCTTAGCTGTTAACTGGGGTTTAGAGAAAGAGAGCTGAAGGATGGTCTTGCGGACATTTATACCTTAGTGCCCAGAGCCGCTTTCTACCTGAAGAGCATGAACTGCCGATACGTGTCGGCAGCAGCAATTCGGGCTTCAAGCAACACAGTGCTTAATCAAAAAAGGCCCCTATCAGAGATAGGGGCCTTTTTTGATTAAATAATGGTGCCCGGAGACAGAATCGAACTGCCGACACGAGGATTTTCAATCCTCTGCTCTACCGACTGAGCTATCCGGGCACAGTCTAAAAACCTTGCGGTCTCAAGAGGCGCGTATTAAAACCGCTGCAGGCAAATGAGTCAAGCCCCCTGTCGTAAGATAGGCGCTGTTTTATCGTTGGGCTGTCGTTGGACATCTATTTCTTTGTGGCAGAGCTATTAGGGCGGCGGTTTCAATCTTTGTCATTTTCGGGAACATAGCCCTCAATGGCATCAGTATCATTGCCGTCTAGGAACTTATCGCGTTGCTCGTTCAGATAGGTGCGGGCACTAATATCCATCACATTCAACTGCTTCTCATTAATGAGCATTTTTTGATGATCAAGCCACTCAAACCACGCTTGCTTGGAGACCTGCTCAAAAACTTCGACGCCTTTGGCGCCGGGAAAAGGCGGTTGTTCTAGCCCTTCGAGTTGGGTTTGATATTTGCGGCAATTAACAAGGCGTGACATGGGCGTTTCTCTTTGTGCGAGCACTAGGGTGAGAGTTAGGTAAAAGTTAGTTGAGCGGATCAAGAGCTTTGAGTTTGCTTAGCAGCTTTTTAACCGGCGCGGCTAGACCGACATTTTTGGGATTGTGCAGATTGTACCAGAGGCTCTGGTCACACTCGTTAATCTGTGTCGGGTCGCGATTGAGCTGTATTAGCACTGGAGTGATGTCGAAATGGTAGTGGGAGAAGGTATGCCGATAAGCGTCCCACTCTTCGACCGGGCCCAGATTGTCCTCGTTTCCATTTAAAAATGTGTCGAGCACGCCTGCACTGGCGTCATGACCTGAGTCCAGTTCAGGAAAACTCCATAATCCACCCCAAATTCCTGTCTGCGGTCGTTGCTGCAGTAGTAGCTCACCCATAGGATTGCGGAGCATTAACAGTTGCGCGGTTTTAACCGGTTTGTCTTTCTTCGGTTTTTTGCCGGGGTAATCGGTGGGGTTATCTTGACTGCGGGCGATGCAGTCGCTACTGACAGGGCAGAATTCGCACTGGGGCTTGCTGCGGCTGCAAAGAGTGGCGCCTAGATCCATCATAGCTTGGGTATAGTGATTGCAGCGCTTGCTAGGGGTGTATTTTTCGGCAATGTGCCAAAGGCGTTTAACCACATCACTTTTGCCGGGCCAGCCACTAATAGCCCCGTGACGAGCCAGCACACGTTTGACGTTGCCGTCGAGAATTGCGGCAGTCTGGCCCTGGGCGATACTGGCGATGGCGCCGGCGGTCGAGCGTCCTATCCCGGGCAATTGCTCTAATGCCTCGACACCGATAGGGAAGTTACCACCGAATACAGTCGCTACTGTCTGCGCGCACTTGTGCAGGTTGCGGGCGCGGGCGTAATAGCCAAGGCCAGTCCATAAATGCAGCACTTCATCTTGCGGGGCTGAAGCTAAGTGACTAACGGTAGGAAATGTCTGCAAAAATCGCGCAAAATACGGAATGACTGTGGCCACTTGAGTTTGCTGCAGCATGACCTCTGACAGCCACACTCGGTAGGTATTCTGGTTTTGATCTTCGCTAAAAATTTGCCAAGGCAGGTTTTTGCGACCGTGCAGATCGAACCAGTCGAGTATGCGAGTACTAAAGGTAGGGTTAGGCATGTTTCACCTCATAAGCTGCCGCAGCAATGCTCACTGGTGCTGGCAGCCACACTCGGTAGGTATGCTGGTTTTGATCTTCGCTAAAAATTTGCCAAGGTAAGTTTTTGCGACCGTGCAGATGGTAACCATCTAGGATGCGAGTGCTGAACATGTTGCGGGGGCTAAAATTGGTCATGCGCGCTCAGATCTGAAATCAAAGCGCGCATTATACGAGTTTCTATGGGCCTAGGCGGGATTGGCTAGTGACTTTCTGCCGCTAATGATCTTTCTCTGGGTACTATTTCAGCTTCTTGTTGATATAGCTGTTGAACAAGCCGCGAATAGCGTCGCGGGTGTTCACCTTCTCCGGCGCCTTGCCATCTTTATTACTGTTGCTCTCCGGCGTCAGCCCCAGTTTATCACTGAGGCTTTTTTGTAGGCTGTACTCAACATAAGCTTTGGCTAGGTCGCGCACGCCTTTAGGGTTCTGGCCGATAGCGTCGGTAGGGTTTTCATCGGATAAATTGCCTTTGGCGCGCAGCAGTTCGAGCTTGCGGCCAATAAGAAATTTCTCATTAGTGCGACAGCCGTTCTCGCTAGTCCAAGCCTTCGTTAGCGTCAGCGGGAAGATAATTTCAAAATTACCATTGTCCAGATTTACGTCGCCGCGGGCGCCGAGTTTAAGGTTGACCACTTCGGCAGCCACAGCGGGAATTTTCAGCTGCTGGTTTTTAATAGTGGCGCTGCCATTAAAGTTGCTAATCACGGTTTGCTTGGGCCATTGGGCTTGATTGCCCTGTATCTTGCTGGCCTGCACTAGTGCGCAATATTGCTGCTCTATATTGATGGGTTTGAGCGTTAGCTCGGGGCTGTTGAGAGCGGCTTTACCAACTAGATTACGCATAATCATGGTGTCGCTGACACCACTGCTGACACCATTAAACTGAGCGCTGAGTCGGCCGCCTATTTGATAGTCTTGATCCAGTTCTAGATCCTTTAACAGTGGTGCCAACGCTATATTGGTAAAAGCGCCTTTCGATTGAAGCGCGGCTTTGTTTTTACTGCCGGCGCGGCCGTCGACTTGGGCGCTGACTTTAATGCTGCCCTTATAAAATTTGGCGTGCAGCTGTTGCAGTTTTAGCAGACCTTTGTCGGCACTGAGTTTTACTTTAGCCTGTTCAAAGTGCATTTTCTTTAACTTCATTTGCTCAAAGTCGACGCCTATATCGAGGCGCAGAGGTTGCAGATCGGCAACCGGAATAATAATTTCGCTGCTGCTGGTCGCTGTGGCGGCCGTAGATTTTGTCGCTGCAGGGCTGGTGGCGGTTGTTTTTATGACTTTTTCCTGTCCGGCGCTAGCCACCGGTGACGGTGCTAGGTAGCGGTCGACATCAATCTTGTCGCCCTGCAGGCGAGCGATAACTTGGGGCAGAGCTGTGCTGCTGTCGAACTCTTTAATATCGATGCTACCACTGATACGAGTGTCGTCCAGTTGCAGGCTCAGTGGTTGCAGTTGCAGGTTGTTGAGGTCGCTCAAGTACTGGCTTTCAAAACTAATGTGAGTCAGCGCTTTGCTGTCACTGGTGCTTGGCGGTGTTTGCCCGAGCGCAATTAATAGTTGTTTTAAGTTTATCGGCTCGCTCTTGATGCTGCCGCTGACGGTGGTAGTGGCGGAGCTGTCTTTTGGCGGCAGTGACAGTTTCAGCGTTAAGGCCAGTTGTTGCGCACTGGTCTGTCCATTGCCGGTTAGTGTAGATTCAAGCAGGCCATCGCTGAGTTGCAACAGCGACAAGTCTTTAGGTAGACGCAGCTGGCCACTGAGTTTGCCGCTGTTATTGACCTGTGGTTCGGCCAGATCGAGGTTCCAGTCTAGCTGCAGCGGAAAAGCACTATTGTTGAGATTGAAATCGTTGGCGCTGAATGTAACCGCGTTAATAGTATGACCAGAGGCTTGGCCGCTAAGCTCAGTAGTCAGTTGGGTGTCGGCAAAAGTGTAGCTTTCAAAGTCCTGCGACAAAGTCATTTGGGTGCTGAGTTCACCGCTATTGTCGATTAGGCTGCTGGAGGTCTTGTCGTCGATGCGTGTTTGCCAGTCGAGCTGCACCGAGAACGGGGTTTGGTCGAGATTGAATTGTTTAATGACTATATTGAGCTGCTGCAGCGACAGCTGCTGATCTGTGGCGCGATCGATATAGTCGGCGCTAATCTGTCGCAGCTCGATACTGCTGATGGCAAGGTTGAGCGAGCTGTTGGTGGTCGCTGTCTCGCTGCTCGGCTCAGATTTAGTGGCTGTTGGCTGTGCGAGCGCGGCGGCCTGCGTTTTTTCAGCATTGGTTGGAAGCTCCCAGTTACCGCGGCCGCTGTTGTCTTTTTCTAAGTAGAAGTGAGCCTTTTCAACCACTATGCCATCCACGGCAATAGCGCCGCTAAATAGTGGCAGCAGTTGGACGCTGGCCGAGAGTCGCGCTATATCGGCCATAGGGCGCAGGGCCATTTTATTCTGCTTGAGTGTGTTCGGCAGTTTCGGCGTTACCGATATTTGTTCCACCTGAATACCCAAATTGGGCCACAGCTGCCAGCTGAGGTTGCCTTTAAGCTGCAGCGTAATACCCTGTTCGGCGGCCAAGTCTTGCAGTTCCTGTTTGTAGTCATTGGGGTCGATGAGCAAAATGAGTGCGAATACGGCTGCAATGACCAAGGTAAACATCGCGGCCAATATCTTGAGTAGTTTGCTCACAGGAAGTCCTTTTATTGGTAGGGTACAAATATAATTTTTGAACAGTAAGTATCGTAGAAAAATGCGCTTTTAGTAGCTTCGATCTCAGTTTAAGTAAGAGCTTGCCAGTAAACAACGTCTATTAATCTTAAAGCACCGATAAAACTATGAGTGAATTAGTCTTGGCACTTTAAATTACTGTGTTAGGGATGGGTTTTATCGGGCGCAGTAATTCAACTGTTGACTCTTTATCATCAGTAAACCGCTACCCAAGTACGCCTCATAAATGCTGCGTCGTAAGTACTGCTAGACCGGTTGGTTGACCAGAGCCGCAGCAGCTGAGGGCAGTGGTGATGCTGGCTGATTGGGCTAATTTATGGCGACATGCTGTTGCTTGACAAAGATATGCATGCATGTACGCCTGTTGATATAAGAGGTGCACTTATCCCGCCTCGCGTCTCGCGTCTGGCTGCGTTAAAATACGGGCCTAATTTTTACCATCATGCAGATCTCATCTCGGATTTAACCTCTATGGGTAATAAAACAGCGCTCTACGGCCTGCATCAGCAGCTGGGTGGCAAGCTTGTCGATTTCGGTGGCTGGGATATGCCGCTGCACTATGGTTCGCAAATTGAAGAACACAAAGCAGTGCGCGCAGCGGCTGGTATGTTCGATGTCTCTCATATGACCATTGTCGATGTAACCGGCGCTGATGCTAAAGCCTACCTGCAGTACCTACTGGCTAATGACGTCGCTCGTATTGAATCCGCAAAAGGCAAGGCGCTTTACAGCGGTATGCTTAATGTTAATGGCGGTGTGATCGATGATTTGATCGTTTACAACATGGGCGGCTGGTTTCGTACTGTAGTGAACTGCGGCACTCGTGAAAAAGATTTGGCACACATGAATGCTGTGGCCGCTGATTTTCAGGTAGTGATTACTGAACAGCCGCAATTGTCTATGATTGCGGTGCAGGGACCGGAGGCTAAGGCTAAAGCTCAGCAAGTATTGGCTGATTACATTTCTGCTGATCAAGTTACCGCGGTTGCCGAACTGAGTATTTTTCAGGGTGCCGAGTGCGGTGAGTGGTTTGTTGCGCGCACCGGCTACACCGGTGAAGATGGCTACGAGATTATATTGCCAGAAATTCAGGTTAAAGCTTTTTGGCAGGCATTGCAGGCCGCAGGTGTAGCTCTGTGTGGTTTAGCTGCGCGCGATACCCTGCGCCTAGAAGCGGGCATGAACCTGTACGGTAACGAGATGAATGATTCTATCTCGCCACTGGTTGCCAATATGGGCTGGACTATCGCCTGGGCACCAGAGGATCGCGATTTTATTGGCCGCGCCGCTATTACCGCCGAGAAAGCGGCAGGGGTCAAAGAAAAGCTGGTTGGTTTGATACTGGAAGAACGCGGAGTAATGCGCGGTCATCAAGTGGTTAGTGTCGAGGGTGTTGATGCCAAAGGCGAAATCACCAGCGGTACCTTCTCGCCAAGTTTGGGCTACTCTGTAGCTTTGGCGCGAGTGCCGATAGAGATCGGCGCAACAGCGTTAGTTGAGATGCGTAACAAGCAAATTTCGGTGAAAGTTGTTAAGCCCAGTTTTGTTAGAAACGGCAAAAAAGTTTAAACAATGTACTTTTGATGCGAGAGCGGCATCAGCTCCGTACTCGGTTAGTGATGTACTCAATGTACATGTCTACCCTGTGTGAGGGGCTTTCTTGTTAGCACGTACGAATCACAATTTTTTTGCACTTTTTCTCAGTGAATCAAAGTGCAAAATTTAATAATACTGAGGAAGAATAGAATGAGCGAAATTCGCAGCGAAATGAAGTATTTGTCGAGTCATGAGTGGGCGCGTCTGGAAGAAGACGGCACCGTGACTATCGGTATCAGTGACCATGCTCAAGCAGCACTGGGCGATGTCGTTTATGTGGAAACTCCAGAAGTGGGCAGTAGCGTAAACGCCGGCGAAGAGGCCGGTGTGGTCGAGTCGGTTAAAGCCGCGTCAGATATCTACTCGCCTGTTAGTGGTGAGGTAATCGCCATTAACGAAGCGCTGGAAGATGAGCCAGAAATCGTTAACGGCTCGCCTTATGACGATGGTTGGTTCTACAAGGTTAAGCCGAGCGATCTGTCTGAACTGGACAATGCGCTGGATGCCGACGGTTATACAGCGATTGCAGAAGATTAACTGACCGCTGCATAACAGACATTAGCAAAGGCCTGATTGTGAGATTAGGCCTTTTTTGATGCTTGCCAAGTCTGTGCGACCCACCTATTTGGTATTGTGATGTTCGCTTATAGCATTTCACAAGGCCGAGCAGGCTCTAAGGCTTGGCGAATTTATAGCCGATTAAGTCCTGACCGGTGTTCATGGCGCAGTGCCCAGTGCCCAGTGCTAAAAAATCGTAGCGCGAGTGCTTATTCGGTGAGTTTGAACCCTATGCGTATCGGACGGCTCGTCGCTAATCGAGCCACTTTAGCCAAACGAATAACACTCGTTAGCCCCAGAACTACCCCCTGTTAAATCCATATAAAACCAGTGGTTGCGGTGCAATGTTGATGCTGGACCAAATTTTTTGTCATTGTTCTTGAGTGGAGTCTGCAGTCCGTCTCAGTGGGTTATCGAATAAGCTGTAAAAAGTAGCGTTCAAATTGAATGCGCAACTCTGACAAATACTCATACGCGAACACGCTGCAGCGGCTATAATCCGCGCCATTAAAAGAGGCCTATCTGGAGAGAACTTATGCCCCTGCCCGCCCTATATTTAAAATCCAATGCCGATAAACGCCTAAAACGGGGTCATTTATGGGTTTATAGTAACGAAGTTGACACTGAGCGCTCGCCCTTAAAGCAGTTTGAAATGGGTGCGCAAGTTGAGGTGTTTAGTAAGTCTGATCGCTCGTTGGGGGTGGCTACAGTAAATCCAAACAACTTGATTTGCGGTCGTCTGGTCAGTAAAGAGAGCAAGTATCCGCTGGATAAGTCGCTGTTGGTACACCGTATTAAGCAGGCCCAGGCGCTGCGCGATATGGCGTTTCCAGAGCCTTGTTACCGGCTGATTTACGGCGATTCTGACTTGCTGCCAGGTTTGGTGGTCGACCGCTTTTTCGACTATCTAGTGGTGCAAATATCTACCGCAGGTATGGAAGCGGTTAAAGATGACATTGTCGAGGCGTTGGTACAGGTATTGAAGCCCGTTGGCGTGCTGTTGAAAAACGATCATGCGGCCCGCGAGCTCGAAGATTTGCCGCTGTATGTTGAGAACCCTTACGGCGACATGCCCGAGGCGGTAGAGCTGGTTGAAAATGGCACTCGTTTTCTGGCCCCAGTGGTTGATGGCCAGAAAACCGGTTGGTTTTATGATCATCGCATCAATCGCGCACTGCTGCAGCCAATGGCTAAAGACAAACGCGTGTTGGATGTTTTCTCTTATGTGGGGGGTTGGGGCGTTGAAATGGCTCAGGCCGGTGCATCTGAAGTTATCTGTGTCGACGCCTCTGCGCCGGCATTAGACTGGGTGGGAGAAAACGCCGCGCTTAACGGCGTGCAGGGTAAAGTGCAAACTATGCACGGCAAGGCTATCGAAGTCTTGAAGCAGTTAATTGATGATAAGCAGCGTTTTGACGTGGTGGTGATGGATCCACCGGCTTTTATTAAACGCAAAAAAGATCAGAAAAAGGGCGAGGCGGCTTACCGCCACATAAACGAGTTGGCCATGCGTCTGCTTGGCCGCGATGGTCTGCTAGTGGCAGGTTCGTGCTCGATGCACTTGGGTAAGGAAACCTTAGTCGATATTGTTCGCGGCGCCGGTCGTCATTTAGATCGCCATGTGCAAGTTATTCATCAGGGTGGGCAGGGTGCCGATCATCCGGTGCATCCGGCGATTCCAGAGACCGATTATCTTAAGGCCGTGTTTGCTCGGACCTATTTGCCGTAAAGTGGGTGTAGCACTCGTCTAGCTATAAAAAAGGCCGCTTACGCGGTCTTTTTTATAGCGGCTTCTCATCGCTCGGCTCCAGCGTCTGCAGTGCATTCTGCAGCTGCTGTTGCCATTGACTGGCTTCATCCTCGCTAAATATTTGCGCGCTTATACTGGCGTCGATAGCCTTTTCTAAGCCTAGCAAAGCCCCGCGATAGCGGTCTTGTTCGCCCCCAGCAAAGCGGTTGTGGATTAAATCAGGCGCTTGCTCGAACCCATATTCTTGGCTCGCAAGCACTTGCTCAGCGGCTTTGCGAATTAGCTGCAGTCGGCTGGCTGGTGTCAGCGTCATATAACTACTGCGTAAGCTGCCACTGTTAAGCTGCCACTCGCTTTGCAGTTGGCGCATGTCGTCCAGCAGCAGTTCGCTGAGTAATTGCATTAGGTGGCGGCGGCGGTTAACGCTTAAATCGGTAAGTTTGAGGCCATTGTTAACTTGGCTTTGCAGCCGTGTACTTTGCGTCTGTAATTGCACCAGCGGGCGCTGTCCGTGCTCACCAAAGATTAAATAAGCTAAAGCGTGAAAGCCGGTGCTGATCTCGCTATCGTGGGTAACACCATGTTGGGCGCGAATGGCCTGGGCGGTAATGGCTATGGCGATGTCGTTGACGATACCGCTTCGACTATAGACGTCGAAACTGTCGAGATAGCCGGGCTGAATGGGGTGTGCATCTATGCGGAAGTTCATTGCATCGAGCGCGACAAATAAGCCAGAGTTGCTACTCAGGGCAACATATATACCACTGGCGGCATATATGTTGTGGGCGCGATGCCATTGTTGTTGTAGCTTTTGTAGCGACTCATCAGAGCTGTCGTTGATAAACGCGATGACGCTATCACGCAGGTCGCCAGTGGCTTTGGCGGTGGCAATAAAACTACTGCTGCCTTGCTGCCAGAAATGCTCACTGGCATGCTTCTGGGCTTGGCTGTTTTGCAGCATCAATGATGTGGGCTGTTGGGTCGGATCGGAGGCTTCTTCCGAGGGTTGGCAGCCGAGTAAAAACACTGCGCTAAGTACTGCTAAGATCAAAGCAAGAGAGCATTGCTGGGCTGATGTAGGGGCGGGCATGAGAGGTTAATCTCTGAGGCTGATGATTTTCCATCCGCGTGCGTCGGCTTCACCGCGCAATGCGTCATCTGGGTCGACCGCAATAGGGTTGTCGACTTGCGCGAGCAGCGGGAGGTCGTTGATGGAATCGCTATAAAAGAAGGCACCGCTGGCATTTTGGCCCGTCTCGGTCAGCCACTTTTCAAACCGCACAATTTTTCCCTCTTGATAGCAGGGGGTGCCGTCTATTTCACCGGTGTAATGTCCGTCAATCACTTCTGCGTCGGTGGCGAGTATATGGTCGACCTTGAGCGCGCGGGCGATGGGTTCGGTAATAAAGCCGTTGGTCGATGTGATAATCAGCAAATAGTGTCCTAAGGCGCGGTGCTCGTTCAGCAGCGTTTCGGCCTTGATGAGGCGCAGCGGGGTTATTACCTCGGCCATAAAGCGCAGATGCAAGGCGTCCAACTCATCGTTGGAGTACTGCATAAGCGGCTGCAATGAAAAGCGCATGTAGGCATTAATATCCAGTTCGCCGCGTTCATAATCTTGATAAAAGCGATCGTTTGCTTGTTGGTAAGCGTCGACATCGACGAGCTTGTTGTCGACCAAAAACTGGCCCCAGCTGTGGTCGCTGTCGCCAGCAATTAGGGTATTATCGAGATCAAAAATGGCCAGTGTCACGGCGTACTCCAAAATTAAATAATGTAGGGATTAAGGCTGAGACGGGCAAAAATAGATTTTTCCGGTCATTTTTTGTAAATGCACAGTGTAACTTTTACAAAACTAAAAATTATTGGCTAGCATAGCCGCCAAGCCCTGCAGTCTCAATGAAATCATGTTATTTCCCCTTAAGCGTCTTTGTGAAACAATGGCTACCAGTTAAGTTGCGTACCCGGTCACAAAATAGCGTGCATGCCGATCTCGCGCAGCGAACAACAATAAAAGGAAAGCACTGTGATCGATGTTGATGGCTTCAGACCCAATGTGGGTATTATTCTCGCCAATGACGAAGGCCGTGTTCTCTGGGCTCGCCGTGTAGGTGGTCAGGATGCGTGGCAGTTTCCACAGGGCGGTATTAACGAAAGTGAAAGTGTTGAAGACGCTCTATTTCGGGAGTTGCACGAAGAAGTTGGCCTTAACGAACAGGATGTGAAAGTACTGGCTTGTACGGGTGGCTGGCTGCGTTATCGTCTGCCGAGTCGTATGATTCGCCGTCACGCTGCGCCGGTGTGCATCGGCCAAAAGCAAAAGTGGTTTTTATTGCGCACGCAATGTGACGATAGCCGTCTAAACTTCAATTGTGGTGACAAGGCTGAGTTCGATTACAGTCGTTGGGTCAGCTATTGGTATCCGCTGGGTAAAGTTGTACCTTTTAAACGCGAGGTCTACTTGCGAGCATTAAAGGAGTTGGCACCTGTTCACAGCCGTTTAGAAAGGGAGCTGAATTTGTAGCGCGACGTCTATAATGGTATGAATAGAGTAATCAATATTAATTGGCTGGTGCTATCGGGCGCCTTAGTCAGAGTCTTTGGATCGTAAATGCAGTATTACAACAAGGCCGTTATTACTTTGCGCTGTGCAATAATCGTTCTGATACGAATTTTGCCGAGTGCTTGTGTTCGTCTTCGGGAGATCAGCTCTTGCTGAATTCTCTGCGTTCCATCGTGCAGGAAGTTAATGCCGCAGCTGATCTTCACGATGCCCTCAATATAATCGTGCGCCGCGTCAAAGAGACGATGAAGACGCAAGTCTGCTCGGTTTATCTTCGCGATGGTAAAGACTGCTTCACTCTGATGGCATCCGATGGCCTTAATCCGAGCGCGATTGGCCTAGTAGGCATGGCCTATGGAGAAGGGCTGGTAGGGCGGGTGGCGTCGCGCGAAGAAGCGCTAAATCTTGACGATGCTGAACTGCACCCTGATTACCAATATTTTTCAGAAACCGGAGAAGAGCGCTACGCCGCTTTTTTGGGGGTGCCGATTATTCATCACCGTCATGTACTGGGTGTGTTGGTGGTGCAGCAGGCTGACAGGCGTCGGTTCGATGAGGGCGATGAAGCCTTTTTGATTACTATGTCAGCACAGCTCTCAGGTGTTATTGCCCACGCCAAAGCCACCGGCGGTATTACTATTGCTGATAATAAAGCCACCGAGGCGCGCTTTACTGGCGCGCCGGGTGCTCAGGGCGTCGCTATAGGTACCGTGGTGGTAAGCGCCGAGAGCGTCGACCTTTATGCGGTCCCCTATCAGATCTGCACCGATGCAGAGGCTGAAATTGAATTTTTTCATCAAAGTCTGACATCAGTGCGTAACGATATTAAAGCCCTAGGAGAGACGTTAAAGTCTCGACTGAATCGCGAAGAGCGGGCTTTATTCGATGCTTATTTATCGATGCTAAACGATGCCTCGTTGGGCTCTGAAGTGGTCGCTCGTATTCGCAAGGGCAGCATTGCTGCCTACGCCTGGAGTGAGGTTATTGGCGAACATGTTAATAATTTCTCCGCTATGACTGATGATTATCTGCGCGAGCGTGCTGCCGATGTGCGCGATCTCGGTCGCCGAGTGCTGTCATACCTGCAGGAGTCGACCCAGAAAACGCGTATCTACCCCGACAACACTATTTTGGTGGGCGAGGAGCTGACTGCGACAATGTTGGGCGAGGTGCCAAAGGATAAATTGGTGGGATTGGTGTCGGTGCGCGGTTCCAGTAACTCGCATGTGGCTATTTTAGCGCGGGCCATGGATATCCCCACTGTGATGGGCGTGGTAGACCTGCCGTATATTCGCCTAGACGGTCGCACCATGATTGTCGATGGCTATCATGGGAGCGTCGTCAGTGATCCCGGCAGTGAGGTCACTAAACAGTACCAGGTCATTGTTAAGGAAGAAAAGGAGCTAATTAAAGGCTTCGAGGCACTGAAGGACCTGCCCTGTGAAACACGCGATAATTATCGTGTGTCGCTTTGGGTCAACACCGGTTTAATGGCGGATGTGGTGCGCTCGTTGGAGCGCGGTGCCGAGGGTGTGGGTCTTTATCGCACCGAAGTGCCTTTTATGCTGCGCGATCGTTTCCCTAGTGAAAGCGAGCAGCAGGCCATTTACCGCGAGCAGCTCGAAGCTTTTGCTCCCAACACTGTAACTATGCGCACGCTGGATATTGGCGGCGACAAGGCTCTGCCTTACTTTCCTATCGAAGAGGATAACCCCTTCCTGGGTTGGCGCGGAGTTCGCATAACCCTCGATCACCCAGAGATATTTCTTGCCCAGGTGCGGGCGATGATGAAGGCTAGCGAAGGCTTGGACAATCTGCGTATTATGTTGCCGATGATTGCTAGTGTGCCTGAATTGGAGCAGTCCAAGGCCTTAATAGTGCGCGCTTATAATGAACTAGTCGAAGAGGGATACAAGATAGTGCTGCCGCCCATTGGAGTAATGGTGGAAGTACCTGCAGCGGTTTATCAGGCGCGCGAATTGGCGGCTAGAGCGGACTTTATGTCGGTGGGCAGCAACGACTTAACGCAGTATTTACTGGCAGTGGATCGCAATAATGCTCGTGTGGCCGATCTGTATCAGCCTTGTCATCCAGCCGTACTGCGCGCCTTGCAGCAGATAGTGCATGATGCACACGCCGAAGGTGTCAGTGTTTCAATTTGTGGTGAGCTTGCCGGAGACCCCGCTGCAGCGCTGCTGCTAGTAGCTATGGGCTACGATGTGCTATCGATGAGTGCCACTAACTTACCAAAAGTAAAATCAGTTATTCGTGGTATCGAGCTGGTGCAGGCCGAAAAGCTGTTGGCGGAGGTAATGGTCCTGCCCGATGCCGATGAGATCAACCGCTGTATCGATCGCTATTTAAAAGAGGCAGGTATTACTCGTTTGCTCAGGCCTTCAACAGCCCAATAAACTCTGGCCCGAGTATTATCCCCAGTAGCGTACCCTTCCAGTATCTATGTGTACGAAACTGCTGTGCGGGTATTTGCCGACGCCGCCGGCCTGTAAGTGGCTGGCACTTTTGAATAGATCCTTAACGCTATAGCCAGGTATACGCATATCAATCGCCTTCCCCTTCATGTGCAGGCTATGCTGGGAAACGTTGCTATCCTGTTGGCGTAGCATGTCGTTGGTTTGTCGTGAGCGGTAGCCGGAAATGACTTCTATCTCGCCGGTGTAACCCAGCTTATCTTGTATTTGAATCAAAACGTTAAGCAGCTGCTTATCCATATGGGTCGATTGATTGCAGCGATGGTCGCGCAGCAGGGCGTTGATCGACTGCATACCATCGCTGAGGTACTGCCCTTCGGCCCAAAATACTTCATTAATATGCTCGCCGGTATGCAGGTTGTGTAAACGCAAGCGACGCTCTGTCCCAACTTTAAACAATGGTGCCTGCGCCAGCAGCAATGGGCTACTGGTCGCAAGGGCTGTAGCGCCAAAGTATTTCAGCAGCTGGCGCCTAGATAACGAGATTGAAGACATTGCCGCCCCTATTGTTATACCGACCGAGAATTGGTCAAGTAAAAAAACAGCGATTATGCTTAAATTTTGATCACTTATCTAGGCCAAAAAGCAATGTGAGCGCAGCTTTAATTACAGCTTATTTTCCTAAAGGCTGCGGCTATTATCTTTTAGTTAAGCCCAGTAAGACGCCTGATGGTGTTTATAGGTGTCATCGTGAAGCTGTAATTGATTATTGTCACCGGGCCATAAAATTTGTTAAATAATGAGTTTGCAGGCATTTACTGGCAGGCGAAGATATGTGTTTTTTGCTTTGCAGGGTGGCTCATTCTGTGTGTAAAAAATCATTAGCTAAAAGCGGATTTGGGCAAGCTTGGCCATGAGTGCTGGAGCCCAAAGCTTCTTGGTCGTAGAAAAAGGCCGATTAACATTGGATAATGCGCTTCAATCAATGGAATTATTCTATGCTGACTTACCCCCAAATTGACCCTGTGGCTGTTTCTCTTGGGCCTGTGCAAGTGCATTGGTATGGCATTATGTATCTATGTGCTTTTGTGGCCGCCTGGCTAGTGGCGATGCAGCGGGCCAAGCGAACCAATTCCCCCTTGTTGCCTGATCAGGTCGAAGATCTCATAGTCTATGGTGCGCTGGGAGTAATAATTGGCGGGCGCTGTGGCTATGTGTTGTTTTATCATTTTGATGCTTGGTTGGCCGATCCTCTGTGGTTATTTCGAGTCTGGGAAGGGGGTATGTCCTTTCATGGAGGCCTAATTGGTGTCTCGCTGGCACTGGTGGTTTATGCTCGCAAATTAAAGTGCCCGCTCTTGTCTGTCGCCGATTTTGTCGCCCCCATTGTGCCTTTGGGTCTAGGCTTTGGGCGCATTGGTAACTTTATTGGCGGAGAGCTCTGGGGGCGATCCACAGAAGCAGCTTGGGGCATGGTGTTTCCGCAGGATCCTGAGCAGTTGGTGCGTCACCCGTCGCAGCTATACCAAGCATTTTTAGAGGGCTTACTGTTGTTTGTGATTCTCTATTGGTATTCGGCTAAGCCGCGGCCGCGCGGCGCAGTAGCGGGTTTGTTTTTGATTTTGTATGGTTGCTTTCGTTTTGTTGTCGAGTTTGTACGTGAGCCGGACAGTCATCTTAAAAATGAATTGTTATTTGGTTGGATGAGTCGCGGTCAGCTGTTGTCGCTGCCGATGATAGTGCTGGGTGTAGCGTTTGTGATTTGGGCCTATTGTGGCGCAAGACAGACCGCGCCAGCAGATCAGGCGTGAATATAATAGTTTAGAGTTGGGGTTGGAATTGTAAATGAAACAGTATTTAGACTTAATGCAAGATGTTGTCGATACCGGTATTACTCGCGGCGACCGAACGGGTACCGGTACGCGTTCGGTTTTTGGCCGACAGTTGCGCTTTAATCTGGCGGAGGGCTTTCCTCTGGTTACCACCAAAAAGGTTCATTTGCAGAGCGTGGTTGCCGAATTAATATGGTTCTTGCAGGGTCGTACCGATGTGCAGTGGTTGCAAGAGCACGGTTGTAAAATTTGGAATGAGTGGGCAACAGAGACTGGCGATTTGGGCCCGGTATACGGTAAGCAGTGGCGTAGTTGGGCCTGTCCAGACGGCTCCACTATTGATCAAATTAGCGATGTGGTGAAGCGAATTAAAGCCACACCCCATTCGCGTCGTTTAATTGTGAGTGCCTGGAACCCTGCAGACTTGCCCGATGAGACGGTCAGTCCGCAGGTCAATGTTGAAGCGGGTAAAATGGCATTGGCTGCTTGTCATACATTGTTTCAGTTTTATGTGGCTGACGGAAAATTGTCATGTCAGTTGTATCAGCGCAGCGCCGACTTGTTTTTGGGGGTGCCTTTTAATATTGCCAGCTACGCGTTGTTGACCCACATGGTGGCCCAGCAGTGCGATTTGGAGGTTGGAGATTTTGTCCATACTTTTGGCGACTGCCATCTTTACAATAATCACATTACTGATGAGATTGTGCTGAAACAATTACAGCGCGAGCCTATGGTGCTGCCAAAATTGAACATAGTGCGTAAGCCAGAATCCATATTTGACTATGTCGTTGAAGACTTCGAGTTCGAAAATTATTCGCCAATGGCGAGGATTGCTGCGCCTATTTCTGTGTAAACGTGCACAGGGACAATGACGACTAATTATTCCAGAGGTATCGGGAATTACTGAATCTATACATTAGATAAACTTTGGGACGAGAAATACTATGCGGATTTCATTAATAGTTGCAGCAGCGCAAAACGGCGTTATCGGTAAGGGCAATAAAATGCCCTGGCACCTGCCCGAAGATCTGCAATACTTCAAACGTGTCACTATGGGTAAACCTGTGATCATGGGGCGCAAAACCTATGAATCTATAGGTCGTCCACTGCCGGGTCGGCTGAATATTGTTATCACCCGACAGCTAGATTGGTTGCCGGCCGATAAGGCCGGTAAAGAGTCTGTAGTGGTGGCCGCAAGCCTTGACGCTGCGTTAGCTACAGCCAAAGACTATGCGGTTAGCAATGGCGCCGATGAGGTTATGATTATTGGCGGTGCGCAAATTTATGCGGCTAGCGCTGACCGAGTTGATCGTGTCTATTTAACCGAGATAGCCGCGCAAATCGAAGGCGATGCGTATTTTTCGCTAGAGTTGGTGCGAGGTTGGAGTGAGCTGTCGCGTGAGTGTTTTAGTGCCTGCCAAAAAAATCCCCATGGCTACTCGTTTGTGGTTTTTGAGCGGGTGCGAGAGTAGTTCTTGCGCTACAATTCAGTGCAATTGTTAATACTGCCTGATTAATAGTCATGTGTTACCTGTTTCTTTGGGTAACAAAAGGTTGTTTGTTACCTATTTGCTACCATTCTACACGCGCTGCGTGGTAATGTGATTAACCATTGAATCTTGTTGGGGCCTCTCATTACAATGATTCGTTCAACTTGTCGTTCGTCACCAGCTTTTTTGGTGGTGGCGGTGATTTCTATACGGTCGTGAACTGTTAAGTTTTTTGCCAAGCACCCAATTTGGGGGAGATATGAAGAAGCAGCGATTGAAAGCCGTGGCACTGTCCACCGTGCTTTCTGCCAGCGCGCTACTCGGTAGTGTTGCACAGGCGGATACCTTGGATTCCATTATTAAAGTGGGCCAATCCAAGACCACTCTGGCGCAGAGCTCTCAAAAGCGCATTGATAAACTTGCCACAGAAACTCAAGACCTGTTGCAAGAATTCAAGCGTACTAATAAGAGTATTGAAGATCTGCGTTACTACAACGGTCAACTGGATAAGCAAATTGCTAATCAGCTGGTTGTGATCAACGAATTACAAACATCCATTGAAAACGTAACTATTATCGAACGCCGTGTGCAGCCGTTGATTATGCGTATGTTGGATGGTATCGAGCAGTTTATCAGCTTGGATATTCCCTTCGATCTCGAGACTCGTTTGGCTGAACTGGAGAAGGTTAAAGATAACCTTGATCGCTCCGATGTTTCTGCCGCTGAAAAATTCCGTCAGGTTCTTGAGCTTTACAAACAAGAAGCTGAATACAGCCGTGGTGTTCGCGCTTATGCCGATACTTTGGATGTAGGTGGCCAAGAACGTGAAGTAAACGTTCTGCAGGTAGGTCGCGTTGCTCTTATGTACCAAACAAAAGACACCAAAATGTCTGGTGCTTGGGATGCAGAGCAAAATGCATGGGTTGAATTGGATTCTGGTGAGTACCGTAGCGGTATCCTAAAAGCCATTCGAATCGCCCGTAAAGAAGCTTCTGCGGAAGTTCTTAGCTTGCCAGTTATGGCTCCGGAGTCAGCACAATGAAAATGACTTTTGCTAAAAGCTGTCTGGTAGTTGCCGCTGCCGGTATGTTCAGCTTTACCGCGGCCGCTGAAAAAGCGACCAATTTAGATCAGCTGTTGCAGATGGTAAAAGAATCCAAGATTCTGGAATCTAAAGACAACAAAAAACGTGAAGCTGATTTTCGTCGTCAAAAATCTAGTCAAGGTTCACTGCTGAAAAGCGCTGAAGCTACTAAGGTTGCTGAAGAAAATCGCTCTGATCTTCTGGAAAAAACCTACGCTACACAAGAAATTGACGTTGATGCTAAGCGCAAGCAGCTTAACGAACGCATGGGTTCTCTAAAAGAGCTGTTTGGTCACTTAACCGCTACTGCTGGCGATCTGCGTTCAACTTTGGAAAACTCCATTGTTAGTTCTCAGTACCCTGGCCGCGGCGAGTTCCTGAGCGAGCTGATCGAAAAGATGAACTCTGGTACCACTTTACCAAGCATCGAAGAGATCGAACGTGTTTGGTATGAATTGCAGCGCGAGACGGTTGAAAGCGCCAAAGTTGTTGCCTTCACTGGTACGGTAATTTCTCCAAATGGCGATCAGTCAGAGCGTGAAGTTGTTCGTGTTGGTAACTTTCAGTTGCTGTCCAACGGTCAGTACCTGAACTTTGTGCCTAAGGGCGCAAAAATGGAAGAGTTGTCACGTCAGCCTGAAGCGCATAATGGCGCGGCTAGCGATCTGCAAGCTTCTACCTCTGGCTTCACTCGTGTGGGTATCGACCCTACCGGTGCTCGCGGCGGCTCTTTGCTGGCTGCTTTGATCAATACGCCTAACCTCGTTGAGCGCTGGCATCAGGGTCAACAAGTGGGTTATATCATCACCGCCGTTGGTGTGTTTGGTATCTTGCTTGGCTTGTTCCGTATTTTGGTTCTAACCGGCATGAGCTCAAAAGTAAGTGCTCAGTTGAAGGCCAAGAAAGCCAATCCTAACAACCCTCTGGGTCGTGTATTGAAGGTGGCCGAAGACAACCCAGGTATCGATGGCGAAACTCTCGAGCTGAAGCTTGAAGAAGCTGTGCTAAAAGAGCGCCCAAGTATCGAAAGCGGCTTGGCTCTGTTGAAGATTATTTCTGCAGTGGCACCGCTGTTGGGTCTATTGGGTACCGTAACCGGTATGATTCAAACCTTCCAAGCTATTACCATCTTTGGTGCGGGCGATCCTAAGGCTATGGCTGGCGGTATCTCTGGTGCATTGGTAACTACTGTGCTGGGTCTAATAGTCGCTATTCCAACTGTTCTTATGCATACCTTCGTTAACGGCAAGGCCAAGCGTGTTATCCATGTACTGGATGAACAAGCGGCCGGTATCATCGCCGAAAACTCTGAACGTAAGTAGGAGATAGCATATGTTGGCATTAATGGATGCACTAGACGCCATTATCGCCTTCGTGGAACAGGGCGGCACAGTTTTATTGTGGATTGCTGTCCTGTCCTTTGTCATGTGGACGTTGATTTTTGAACGTATTTGGTTTTATAAGGGTGCATTAAAATCCGATGTGCAAAATGCATTGGATTCATGGGAGGCGCGCTCTGAGCGCAAGTCCTGGAATGCACACCAAATACGTCTTGCGCTTGTGTCACGCGTATCGGAGAAGGTGAACAGCAATTTGGATATGGTAGCAACGTGCGTTGCTATTTGTCCTCTGTTGGGTCTTCTCGGTACTGTGACCGGTATGATTGAAGTGTTTACTGTGCTTGGTGCCACCGGTGGTGGCGATGCCAAAGCAATGGCAGGCGGCGTGTCTAAAGCCACTATCCCGACTATGGCGGGAATGGTAGCGGCACTGTCCGGTTTGTTTGGTAATACTTATATCAGTAATATCGCACAGCGTGAAAATCAGCTGCTTGAAGACCATTTGACAATGGACCACTAAGGTTTGCGTTTAGTATTAATCGGTAATTGAGAGATTTTCCATGAGTAGGAAAAATTCAAGGTCCGAAGAAGAGCAGGGGGCGATTGACCTCACTCCTATGCTCGACGTGGTTTTTATCATGTTGATCTTCTTCATTGTGACCGCTTCGTTTATTAAAGAAGCCGGAATTGAAGTCGACCGTCCCGAGGCAAGTGAATCTGTATTGAAGAAAAAAGCCAAGATCTTGATTGCCATTAACGATAAAAATGAAATCTGGATCGATAAAAAGCGCTTTGACTTACGCAATTTCAAACAGAAGATTGAGCGTATGTATGCAGAAGACCCGACCGGTACGGTTGTAATTCAGGCTGACGACGAGTCCAATTTGGAAACTTTAAGCGAAGTGACCAAAGCGGCTCGAGATATTGGCATCGCCGATGTGGCCGTGGCTACTGAGAAAAAGTAGGTTGTTATGAACTTTGCAAGAGTAGGTTTAGCAGGTTTACTGGCAGCGGCTGTCACCTTTGGTTTGTTCGCCCTGATGCAGGGGTTGATCGCGATGAATCTGACTAAGCCAGAAGAGGGCGAAGAGGAAAAAATCGTCGACATCTTCATGGTGGAAGCAACCATCGAAACTAAATTTGACACGGCTAAGCCAGACAAACCTGAAGAAGCGGAAGCCCCGCCCCCAGAGATGGAAATACCTGAGTTTGATACTCCTGATATTAATCCAGACGCTATGAATATGGCTCCGCCTAAGATGTCGACTCAGATATCTTCTGGTACTTTGGGTGGTTTTAACACTGATGGTGATTTTCTGCCAATTGTTAAGGTGGCACCTAAGTATCCGCGCAATGCTTTAAATAAGGGCATTGAAGGTTTTTGTACCGTTCGTTATACGGTAACGGCTACCGGTACCACCGAAAATATAGTGGTAGTGCCAGAGAAATGTATGAAAGCTAATGGCGACTTGACCTCTATGTTCAATCGAGCATCGATTAAAGCCGCGCAAAAGTTTAAGTACAAGCCTCGAGTTATCGATGGTGTGGCGGAAGCAGTCCCGAATATGGGCAATAAATTCACCTATAAGTTGGGCAAGAAGTAGCCGAGGTTTAAATGATGAAATCGAATATTATAAAATTCGTCAAACGCTCGCTGCTCGTTCTGCCGCTGGTGGTCGCTCCGGCGATCTCCAGTGTGGTGGTGCAAGAGCTTGGTTTTGACGCCAGTTTTGGTGTAGTGGCCGCAGGTGAGTGTAAATCTCGCAAACTGCCAGGCGTGAGCCAGTCTATGGCTAAGCAGTTGACCAAGGTGCAGGAGTTTATCCAGCCACCAGAAGGTTCCACCGCTAAGCCGAATTTGAATGCGGCTATTGCCGAGTTGGGCAAAATTGGAAAGAAGAAAGATAAGTTCAATCAGTATGAACTGTCTCAACTGTATACTTTCTATGCCTATGCTTATTACATGCAGGAAAATGTTCCTCAGGCGCTGAAAAACTACAAGTTGGTAGTAGCACAGAGCCCGATGATTCCCTGCGGTATTGAAGCACAAAATCTCTACACTATTGCTCAGCTAGAGTTTATGCAGGAAGATTATAAAGAGTCTATTAAATACTTGCAGAAATGGTTAAAGATTTCGACTCTAATTACGGCTAATAATAACGCGTTTTTTGCCAGTGTTTATTATCAGAGCGGTGACCAGAAAAGTGCTCTAAAGTATATTAACAAGGCAGTTAATGACTACGAGGCCAAGGGTAAAAAGCCTAAGGAAGACTGGTTTGCGGTGCAGCGGGCGCTTTATTATGAGAAAGAAGATTACTCTCAAGTAATTAACATTCTTGAAAAGTTAGTGGTCTATTATCCGAAGACGACTTATTACAAACAGTTAACCAGTATGTATGCTGTGACGAGTCGTGATAGAGAGCATTTGGGGATGCTAGACGCTACCTATGTGTTGGGCGCACTGACTAAAGAGAAAGAGTTGCTTAATCTTGCGTACCTGTACCTTGATAAAGACGCCCCTTATCAGAGTGCCAAGATCTTAACTAAAGGCATGAAAGCTAAAGTTATTCCAGAAACTATGGAAAATCTTGAGCTGCTAGCTAATGCTTGGATTATGGCTTCTGAGCCTAAGAAAGCGGCATTAGCCTTGGCTAAAGCAGCGCCTAAGTCGAGCAAGGGCAATCTGTATGCATTATTGGCACGCACTTATGTGATGACCGAACAGTTTGACAAAGCGGCTAGCGCTGGTAATAAAGCGATTAATAAAGGCGGCCTCAAACGCGCTGATCAGTTGCAAGTGACTATTGGTCAGGCCTATATGGAGCTGCATGAGTACGATAAAGCGAGCAAAGCTTTCGAGCAGGCCCGTAAAGATAAGCGCAGTAAAAAGTCGGCTGAGAACTGGATTCGTTTCTCTGCCAGTCAGAAGAAACGCTGGGATCTCTATAGCAAGGGTTAATATCCAGTTAACTTCGCGCAATAAAAAAGGCACCTTCGGGTGCCTTTTTTATTGCGCGAAGCCTGTGTTAAGAGTTATTTTTACGCCGTTTCTATGAAGTTCATAATGGAGTTGAATATGGATCCTATTCGCACCGCCCTGGCTGCTTACGGTCTCTCGGGTAAAATATTCCACGCCCCCTTTCTTATTGCCAACCCGGCTTTTGAGCTAGTAGCAGTGGTGGAGCGCAGCAAGAGCGAGTCGGCATCGCTGTCGCCAGCGCCGCTCATTGTGCGTAGCTTCGATGCGTTATTGTCGGATGACTCTATTGAGCTGGTGGTGGTGAATAGCCCCAGTGGTTTGCACTTTGATATGGTAAAAAAAGCGCTGAATGCCGGCAAGCATGTGGTGGTGGAAAAACCGTTTACGGCTACCACAGCTGAGGCTCGCGAGCTTATTGATCTAGCTTGTGAGCAGCAACTTTTACTGACTGTGTATCACAACCGACGTTTAGAGAGCGGTTTTTTAACGGTTCAAAAATTGCTGCAAGAGGGCACGCTGGGTAAAATTAGCCAATTTCACACTTGCGTTGATCGCTTTCGTCCGCAGCTGGGTCCGAAGCTATGGAAGGAAACTGCTAATCCAGCAGCAGGGCTATTATACGACTTCGGCTCTCATATGATCGATGAAGCCCTGATGCTCTTTGGGCGCCCCCAAGGCATCTTTGCGGATATTCGCTGCCAGCGCGTTGGTGCCACCGCGAGCGATTATTTTATATTACGCTTTGACTATAGCAACCCGCTGGGCGACTTCTGCGCAGAGATGCGAGCTTCTATGGTCGCGCAAGCACCCACACCGCATTACACCATTCACGGTCATAAAGGGAGTTATGTGAAAAACAATGGTGATATTCAGGAGCGCTTATTGCAAACAGGAGTTCAGCCATTAACAGCTAAATGGTGTGCAGAGTCGAAAGTTGATTGGGGTAAACTGTATCAGGCAGGTGATGTTACCTCCTGTGTTTCGGTGAATGGAGGCTACATAGATTTTTATGACAATATCGCCGCAGTATTACTCCAAGGTGAGTCGCTAATGGTGGATCCAGAGCAGGCATTTGAGGTTATTGAACTGCTAGAAATAGCTCAGCGCAGTGCTGCGCAGGGCTGTGTAATAAAGTTATAATCTATTATATTTTGATATGAGGTGTGGCTCTGTGACTGGATCTAAAAACCTTGGCAGCCCTGCGGCGATCAAGCTAAATTTGCTATTAGTCGTGTGCCTAGCACTGGCGGCGTTATATTATGCCGCCAGCTTAAGCATCATTACCTCGGCACTGGCACTTACTGCTGTAGCTATCGCTATTGCGGTACACAAGCATCAGCGTGCGGGTTATTTTGTGTGCGCAGCGGTCTGTTTTGGTCTGTTTTGGCTGGCACGTACCGATCAAGAGTTTGTCGGCGATAAAAGTCTAGTGATGGCGTTGAGTCTTCCAGTGATGATCCTTGCGCTCTATCTGCATGAGCAATTTGTGCCTAAAGGCAGTAATAACTTGCCTAGCGAGCATTGAGGAGTATCAAAAGTGTTGTTAATACAGCAAAGCTATAGCGTTATCCCCAGTAGAGTCGGCTTGCATACCGTCCGTGCTAATAATGTTTAATCTTAGTGATTTAATCCTAGTCAGCCTGTTGTCTCTGCCGGTCATTTACTGGTATCGCTCGCAGCCTATTCGCGATCTGGCGCTAAAAGCCGCAATTAGCCGCTGCGAAGAACTTAGTTTACAGCTGCTGGACAACAGCGTGTTTCAGCGTCGACTTTGGTTTAAACGCGATAAGCGAGGTCAGCTCAGTCTATGGCGGTCTTATCACTTTGAGTTTACTTCAACCGGCAACGAGCGCTATCAGGGTCGTGTATTTACACTGGGGCGTTATGTGCTCGAGGTTGAATTAGACGCGCACCGCTTACAGTAGCCGCCGCAGTGTTTAGCTGGCATGTGAATACTCTCAGTAAGTATTAGCTGTTGTGGCCACTAAAATACTTAGCTTTAGGCAAGTGACAAATGGCTAATAAGGTAGATCCATGTAATGACCTGACAAATTTAAAGGTCTTACATAACTAGAGCGCGTCTATCGTCAAGTGCAATTATAACGATGTTAGACATATTACAGAATGTCTCTATTGGTTTATAAGTGTGCAACCGTTACTATGCGCGCCATTAGCTCCCTCAATGGCACTGGTCTTCGCAAGAAGATATCAATAATAAATAAGCGGGAATGGATTAGAGATGGAAGTAATGGCTACAGCTAAGTTAGTGGTGAATACCATATCCGATGGTAAAGGTTTGATGATCGGTATAGTCGGCCGCTTTAATTTAGAGCTGCACAAAGAGTTTCGCAATGCGTTCGAAGATCAGCCGCAGCGCTACGAGCGCTATGCTATTGATATGACTGAGTGTACTGGTATTGATAGCGCTGGCTTAGGTATGTTGTTAATTTTGCGCGATTACTCTCAGTTAAACCGCGATGGTTTATGCTTAACTGATTGCCCTAGCGATGTGCGGCAAGTGCTCAGTTATGCCAATTTTGAGCAACTATTTACTATCAGCTAGATTTGCTTACTTATCTCTTTAGGGCTGGTTTTGTTAGCTCTTATCGCCTACTAGCCCATAACCCTTTATAATTAAGGTCTTCTTGGTGCGCGAGTCGCGCCTGTCATCACTTGTTCGGAGAATCCCATGGCGCCACGTACAGCCACGGTCAGTCGCGATACCTTAGAAACCAAAATCAAAGTCAGTGTTAATTTGGATGGTACGGGTATCGCTAATTTTAATACCGATGTGCCATTTTTAGAGCACATGATGGATCAAATTGCCCGCCATGGCCTGATCGATCTCGATGTCTTTTGTCAGGGTGATACCCATATTGATGACCACCATACAGTTGAAGATATTGGTATTACACTCGGTCAGGCAGTAGATAAAGCTCTGGGCGATAAAAAGGGTCTTCGTCGCTATGGGCAGGCTTATGTCCCTTTGGACGAAGCTCTATCGCGGGTGGTCATCGATTTTTCGGGTCGTCCCTGTCTAATTCAGAAGATTCCTTTTACTCAAAAACGTGTGGGTAATTTCGATACCGAACTGTTTGGCGAGTTTTTCCATGGTTTTGTGAATCATGCCAAGGTGACTCTTCATATTGATTGCCTGCGCGGTCACAATGTTCATCACCAGATTGAAACTGTATTTAAGGCCTTTGGTCGAGCTTTGCGTATGGCGCTAGAAGAAGACCCGCGTATGGCGGGTATGATGCCGTCCACTAAGGGTACGCTTTAACGTCGAGTAGAAGGCGTGATATCGGTTGTCAGGCTTTAAGCGTGATTTTCTGCTCACTCGTCATTACACCAAGAGATTGTTTTACATGTCAGCGTTCGCTAGCAACACAATTGCCATTATTGATTACGGTATGGGTAACTTGCACTCGGTTGCCAGTGCCTTCGAGAAGGTTGCACCTGATGCACATGTGCTAGTGACCTCTGACATTGTCGCGATCAAAGCCGCCGATCGTGTAGTGCTGCCGGGTGTGGGAGCGATACGCGATTGTGTCGGTGAAATTCGTCGATTGGGTTTCGATACTTTAGTATTGGATGTCATTGCATCGGGCAAGCCGGTACTGGGTATCTGTGTAGGTATGCAAGTGCTGATGCAAAGCTCCGAAGAAAACGACGGTATCGACTGCCTTAATATTCTGCCTGGAGTGGTGAAATTTTTTGGCAAGAAATTGCATGATACTAGCGGCGAGCACCTAAAAGTACCCCATATGGGGTGGAATCAGGTTGATCATCTGCCGGTAAAAGGTAAAGTTCATCCCCTGTGGGCTGGTATCGAGCAGGGCAGTCGATTTTACTTTGTCCACAGCTACTACGTTGATGCCGCTGATGATCAGCAGGTGGCGGGTCGCTGTCATTACAGTCGTGATTTTGCGGTAGCTTTAAGTCATGAAAATTTATTCGCTGTGCAATTTCATCCTGAAAAAAGCCACGACAATGGCCTGCAGTTGTTAAAAAACTTTTCTAGCTGGAATGGAAAGACTGTATAGGTCAGTATCTTTTTCAGATGGCATGTTCGAGTTGTTTAAGCAGTTTACGCAGGTAGGGCTCCTATTTAGAGTTAACAATGGACTTCCGAGTCTGTTTTGGTACCCATTGGAGCACTGGCTAAACTTAGCCGTGTTACTGCCAAGCTAAGGCTGCAGATGAGGGGCTGATTTACCTTTCCAACGGGGCTGGCGCAATGGTATTACCGCGCTGTTTCAAATAATCTGTTGTGTTCTCATCAGTCAGACTTAATGTCACCTTTCACCTATTTTCGCCGCCAAATTTATTCTCAGTTGCTATCGCAAAGTTCTGTGAATTCTAGTCGCTAAGTCGATTATAGATGCGCGACTATATCGCGGACTACGGCAAGGTCTATTAAAAGGCTGTTATAATCGCGGTTTTATAGACTTGTTAAGGCTTTTTTATGGCACTTGCTAAGCGAATTATTCCCTGTCTCGATGTCGATAATGGTCGTGTGGTCAAAGGCGTACAGTTTGTCGATATCCGCGACGCTGGCAATCCGGTCGAGGTCGCTAAGCGCTATAACGAACAGGGCGCCGATGAGATTACTTTTCTTGATATTACCGCCACTCATCAAGGTCGTGCCACCACTGTAAATATGGTGGAAGAAATCGCTCGCGAGGTGTTTATACCGCTTACGGTAGGTGGCGGTATTCGCAGCGTAGAAGACATTCGGGTGATGCTTAATGCCGGTGCTGACAAGGTCGGTATTAACTCGGCGGCGGTGACCAATCCAGAGTTTGTGCGCGAAGCCTCGGAAAAATTTGGCGCACAGTGCATTGTCGTTGCCATCGACGCCAAAAAAGTCAGTGCCGAAGGCGACCCGGGCCGGTGGGAAATCTTCACTCATGGGGGGCGTAAATCCACTGGTATAGATGCGGTCGAGTGGGCTATTAAAATGGCCGCTTACGGCGCTGGCGAAATACTACTGACAAGCATGGATCAAGACGGTGTTAAAAGCGGCTATGATCTGGGCGTAACTCGAGCGATTTCCGATGCGGTTGATATTCCTGTGATTGCCTCTGGAGGGGTCGGTAACTTACAGCATTTAGTTGACGGTGTTGTAGAGGGTAAGGCCGACGCGGTACTGGCCGCCAGTATCTTTCATTTTGGTGAATATTCTGTGCCAGAGGCCAAGCAATTTATGGCGTCACAGGGTATCGAAATTCGGTTTTAGCTTACGATTTACTTAGCATCAAAAAAGGCAGCCAAACGGCTGCCTTTTTTGATGCTGCGTGTACGCTTATTACAGACCTGTTAGTTCTATTATGGGTATCTTTTTGCTGTTAACAGAAGCTTACCCTTTTGTAGCGTGCAGCCATCGACTCTATTAATCACTGTCTATCGAGTTGCTATGCCCTTGCTGATTTATATGATCATTAATGGGTAGGTCCTCATACAGATCAAATTTTTGCTCTGTAGTCACAAAATATTGCGGTGTTAGCAGGGCAGAAATAGTCACCACTTCAACGCCTTGTTGTTTTAGTTGCGGCAAGTATTCTTCAAGTACGGCCAGAGTTTCAGGGTAGGGGTGTCCTATGCCTAGAGCCCAGCCGCGTTTTTTAGCAATGCGCAGCAGTTGTTGAAACTGAGATTCGATAAAGGCGTGATCGCGTTGATTATCAAGAAATACATCACGTTTTAAGCTTGGTAGCGAATAGCTCTGTGCTATATCAAACGCAAGGCTGTCGGCGCTAGTGCGGCTGTCGACAAAAAATAGTTGCTGTTTACTTAATTCGGCCATGAGCCAGTGCATAGGGGCGGCTTGCTGAGTGAGCAAGCTGCCCATGTGATTGTTAACACCGATGGCATCGGGCAGAGCGGCTAAACCTTGGCGCAGAACTGCCACCAATTGCTGACGATTCATATCGCTGGTGAGTGCGCCGTCATCGAGTGGGATGCCAGCGATGTTGCTCATTGGGGCATGCAACATTATCTCTTTGCCGCGTTTGCTCGCTCGACGAGCCAGTGCTTGGCTGTTGGGGCCATGGGGCAGAATAGACAATGTTACCGCAGCGGGCAGATCTACCGCACGCTGGCCGCGCTTTAGGTGATAGCCAAGGTCATCAATAATAATGGCGATGCGCGGCGATTCTGCGGCCGTCAGTAGTGAGCTGAAAAGTCCCAGCGTCAGTAGTTGGCCTGCGCGAACTAGTGGCTTGTACATAGGATTACCAAAAGATAACGGCCGCAAAAGCGGCCGTTTAAAGCTAAATAGACGAGGCTACTATTGACGGGTCTCTAGGCTTTCGTCTGTGGAACTCACGACCTTTGCGGCTGTGGCCGTTTTGGCATTGTAGCGGCTGAATATATGCAATCCTTTGAGCAGCGTTAGGGCTTCGTAGACCTGATTGTCACGTGTCTGCAGGTCTTCAGTGGTGTTATCTTTTTCACGGTCATCGGCATTACTTTCTTTACCGCCATTACCATTACCTAAATGCCCTTTTAGATCCGCTTCGGTCATACGCTGACCAGAGTTGCCTAGTTTGGTTATTTTAGCGCGCTCAACAATCACGTCTGGTTCAATACCTTGGGCTTGAATAGAGCGGCCGTTAGGTGTGAAATAGAGCGCGGTGGTCATCTTGATGGCGCTGTCCTCACTGATAGGGATAACCGTTTGTACCGAGCCTTTACCGAAGCTGCGAGTGCCCATAATAATACCGCGCTGATGATCTTGCAGGGCGCCGGCTACAATTTCCGAGGCTGAGGCCGAACCGCCATTGATCAGCACAACAAGAGGTAGGTTGCCGCTATCGTCACCAGGGCTGGCACTGTAATTAAGTTCGGCGTTTTCGATGCGGCCTTCGGTGTAGACGATTAAACCGTCATCCAAAAAGGCGTCCGCAACTTCAACCGAGGCCTGCAGTACACCGCCGGGGTTATTGCGTAAGTCGAGTACCAAGCCCTTTAATGGCTGGCCCTTGTCGGCTTGTTCGGCTGTCAGTTTATTCAGCTCTTTGGCGACATCTTTACCGGTATTGACCTGAAATTGGGCGATGCGCAGGTAGCCATAACCGTCTTCCAGTATGCGCGTACGCACACTACGAACGCTAATAGTATCGCGGGTGATGGTGAGATCGAAAGGCTTGTCTGCACCCTCGCGGACAATAGTTACTTCTAAATCGCTGCCTTTGAGGCCACGCATTTTATTGACCGCTTCATTCAGCGATAGGCCTTTAATCGTTTCGCCGTCGAGTTTAATGATCAGGTCACCGGGCTCTACACCCGCTTCTTTAGCGGGGGTGTCGTCGATCGGGGAAATTACTTTAACGTAGCCATCTTCCATACCTACTTCTATACCTAGGCCGCCGAATTCGCCACTAGTATTGACCTGCAGGTCTTCAAAATCACTGGCATTTAAGTAAGCCGAGTGTGGGTCGAGTTCAGAGAGCATGCCTTTAATGGCATATTCCAGTAGGGTCGTGTCATCCACTTCGCGCACATAGGCTTTGCGGATATGTTGAAAAACTTTGGTGAAAGTGCGCAGATCTTCCAGCGGCAGTTGTGGTGTTTGAACAGATGCAGACGTCGTGTTGTCGAGATTTTCAGCTGTGACTGGGAGCGCCAGAGCAACACTGCCAGCTAATATTAAAGTGGCAACAGGCAGTCGTAACGACAGTTTTGTGGGTAGCAACTGAGATAGCATTCATAAACTCCTAAAACGTCGAGTATTGGCACTGTTGCCAAATCTATTTTTACTGTAGCGCGTATTGAGCGCTGAGAGTAAAGAGTATTGATAATTTATTGACCGTTAATCGGTTTAAAAATTCGATTCAAACTGGTGTTTAAGCTTTTGTAAGCCAACGCTTGGGATTGGTGGGCTTACCATTTTTTCGTATTTCAAAATACAGGCCAGTCTGTTCGCGGCCGCCACTATTGCCCACCGAGGCAATGGTTTCGCCTGCCTCCACCCAGTCACCCGTCTCGCGGAATAGGCTTTGGTTATGGGCATAAAGGCTCATATAGCCGTGGCCGTGGTCGACAATAGTGAGCAATCCGTGGCCGCGCAGGTAGTCCGAAAATATAATACGGCCGCCGTGAACCGCTTTAAC
>CAJWZU010000020.1 GCA_913050115.1 uncultured Cellvibrionales bacterium | reverse complement strand
ATAAACGCTAATGGATATAGTGATAAATTTCAAAGCATAATTAATACCTGTTGTTGCATCAAAGCTAACCAATGACGAACTCACAACATAATAGAGATCAAAGCTTTCGCTAGCTAGTGATGCACACACAACCACCATCAATGGCCAAGCTGCCCATTTATTAGCTAGCCTAAACAGTAGAGCAAACATTACAACACTTAATGATAATGCCAGTTCAATCCAAAGCTCAGCCAAAAATCCAAGACCTGAGAGAATTACGAAAACCACTATAAGTGAATTACATGCCCCTTTGATGCGATACTCCTAATGACACTTAACATTGTATTCAACGTCACAGTGACGCGAAGTTTTACATCGCTGTGACACATATCTAAATTGATCCCTTGCTGGCCACTGATTAAAATCACTATAAATCAATGGCTTAGCCTTTTGGGGCGATTGGTGACGCATTATATTACGTCATTCCCTTATTTCTTCAAGGTTCTGAAATTTTTCTAGCATAAACCTCTAAAGTTCTGCTTTTTTGACATGACCTTAGATGCTATTGAACGTCCGCTTTGGGTCGTCAACAGCCATATAAGCAGAGCAATCCAGACACTTGTACTCAACCTAGCTCAACATTCAGTACAGCCCAATTAACGCACAAGCATCCACCTCAATGGCCTTCTTTGGCGAAGCCAGCATCAAGAAATGTCACATCCAGCAACTCGCCAGTATTAATAGGGATTTTCCCCTAAGTTGGGATACATACGGATTTGATCAATAGGCTGCTTGATCGACATGCAGCGAATGCCCTGTCGAGGGTAAGGCTTCAGGTAAAGCGAATATACGCAAGGAGAGGGCTAGAACGCCCTTGGTGAGGTACTTATGATGCTGACGCCAATCTATCTGGGCCTAAACTGTTCACAATCGCCATATAAAGGCAGATTGTGAACAACTAATTATGTTTGTGAACGTTTTAATTCATTGAGTACAGGTTCCATGAACAATATCGATGATATTAAATCTTAGACAGCCACAAGTTTGTCTAAGATTTAATACATTGTCTGAAATTTAAATACCCTGACACAATTAAACATAACTGCCGGCGGCGAAACCAGAGGCCCAAGCCCACTGGAAGTTGAAACCGCCTAAATGCCCGGTAACATCCATCGCCTCGCCGACAAAATAAAGTCCCTTACGTTTATTGGCTTCCATGGTTTTGGACGACAGCTCGTTAGTATCTACCCCACCCAAGGTCACCTCGGCGGTGCGATAGCCCTCGGTGCCGGAAGGCTTAAATGACCACTGATGAAAAATAGCCGCTATGGCTTCAAGTTCTGGCGGCGAGTACTGGTTAACCGCCTTACTGGCGAGGGCACCCGTACACCAAAGGTCGCACAAAATTTGCGCCAGTTTCTTAGTTGTCAATTCGCCTAAAATACTTTTCAACTCGGCCTTGGGTCGCTCGCGCTGCATTTGTGCTAAAAAATCAGCCAGCCGCAAGTGCGGAAACAAATCCACCTCAACCGCCTGCCCCAACTGCCAGTAAGATGAAATTTGCAAAACCGCCGGCCCTGAGAGACCGCGATGAGTAAACAGCATGGCTTCGGAGAAACTCATGTTATTGCAGCTAATGCGCACATCCAGCGAGTTACCCGCCAACGCCACTAACTGCTCTTTGCTTTCCCCGGTGATACCGCCGGTTAAGGTAAATGGCACTAGGCCCGCGGTGGTTGGCAAACAGGTCATGCCATATTGATGAGCAACCTTGTAGCCGAAACCGGTGGCGCCCATAGTCGGAATCGACAAGCCACCAGTGGCTACTATTAGCGATGCGCACTCGACCGAGCCGAGAGAGGTCTGCAAACAAAAACCCTCGCCCTTGTCGCTGATTTTTGCAATGTCGCAGTGCAGACGTATATCGGCTTTGGCTTGCTGACATTCATCCAATAGCATCGCAACTATGTCTGAGGCTTTATTATCACAAAACAACTGCCCGAGTTTTTTCTCGTGATAGGCGACATTGTGCTTGCCCACCATTTCGATAAAGTCCCACTGGGTATAGCGCGACAGCGCCGACTTACAAAAGTGTGCGTTGCCGGATAAAAAATTACTCGGCTCGGTGTACATGTTGGTAAAGTTGCAGCGGCCGCCGCCGGACATAAGAATTTTTTTGCCCACTTTATTGGCGTGGTCAAGCACTAACACCTTGCGGCCACGATTACCGGCGGTAATCGCTGCCAGCAAACCCGCCGCACCGGCACCGATTATTACCACATCTACTTGTTGGGGAAGAACTGACATGTATAAAGCCTTGCACTGAACGCTTGCAGGTGAACAGCAAACGCTAAAAATTCAGTAATTATACTGGTGATGACTCGTGTATCCCATAGCCAGTATTGAGCGTTAGCCGTTTCGCACTTAGCCAAGCGCCAACAACTGGTATACTTTATGACGCATACCTTTAGCGCATTTAATACCTAGCGCCCCTCTATACCAAACAGGCCAAGACGATGAGACCAGATTGGGATCAATACTTTATCGACATGATGGATACGGTAGCTACGCGTGCCACCTGTGATCGCGGCCGCTCTGGCTGCATTATTGTTAAAGACAAGCGTATCGTCTCCACCGGTTATGTCGGTTCGCCATCGGGCTTGGATCACTGCGATGACGTGGGCCACTTGATGAAACAGGTTGTAGATGACGATGGCACCACTCGCCAACATTGCATGCGTACTATTCACGCGGAACAAAACGCTATCTGTCAGGCCGCGCGGCACGGTATCGCTCTGGAGGGCAGCACTTTGTACTGCAAAATGGAACCCTGTCGGGTATGCGCTATGTTAATCATTAGCTGTGGCATCAAAACCGTGATTGCTAAGTCTATGTATCACGCCGCTCAAGAAACTCGCGATATGTTTAAGCAGGCGGGTGTGAAGATGACCGTGTTAGATCAAACAATTGAAGGCTACGACAACCAGTAACGTCACCATTGAGTAACATGCCTTTAGGTGTGTATGGTTAATTGTCCGCTGTGGCAGGCGGTTTATTATTGCTGCGTTGATATGTTTCGCACCCCCAAGATGACGGCAGTATGACGGCGCTAGACCGGTATAAAGGCAGCTGCGCTCAGTAAGTAACCTCGATTGGGTAAATTAATGCCCAATTATAGAATCAGCGACTATACTCAAAAAAAATTGAGTGAATATATGGCGCTACACGATGTAAAAAGCCAAGGTGGTGTTTTAAAAGTTTCGCACAATGGCGTTATCTTATGGGCTGATGATACGGCCTGTAGTTTACTCGGAGCATATGACTTACAAGGTCGCCTTTTTAGTAACTTTCTGGCACTGAACGGAGACAAGCCTTTAGCAGAATACTTTGACGATATTTTTGATGCTGCACAGCTGAAGTTACGCGGAACCTCTGCTCGAGCACGAGCCATATTACCAGCACAACAGCTCGACCTAGCCGTTTGGGTTGACACTAGCCAATCCGACATTCACTACATTTGTCGCATAAATGTCATCACTGAAGTCCTCGATCACACCCCACGCACTCGCGGCGACATACTGGAGGTTATTTCCTCGCTACAAGGTGAATACATTGCCGATCGCGACGCCTACTATGTTTTTGGTTTAGCCCTGGACGCACTGCTTAATTTGACCCACAGCGAGTATGGTTTTATTGGCGAAATTTTACATGATAAAAACCAACAACCCTTTTTAAAAAATCATGCGATTACCAATATTGCATGGAACAAAGATACCCAACTATTTTATGAACAGAATGCACCGATAGGGCTGGAATTTAGAAACCACCAAACCCTGTTTGGCCATACGGTTATTAGTGGCGAGGCGATTATTGCCAACCAACCCGACAACCACCCCAAGTCAGGAGGTCGGCCTCAAGGACACCCACCACTGAATCATTACTTGGGTATACCTATTTACTCTGGCAACACCTTTGTTGGCATGGCCGGTATTGCCAATAAACCGCAGGGATATAGTGAAGACGATATTGAGCTGCTACGACCATTAATCAACACTTTGGGGATGCTAATAGTTGGCTACCAACACGAACAAATGCGTCGCCGTACCGATGCCCAGCTGCGTATTAAAACCCATGAACTCGAGCGCGCCAGTGACATTAAAAGCCACTTTTTGGCATCTATGTCACACGAGCTGCGCACTCCACTGAATTCTATTTTAGGGTTCTCTAGCCGTCTGCAAACATCGACTAACGATCAGAGTGAGCGCAGCGTATCAGCGCTAGATACAATAACGCGTAACGGCAAACACCTGCTGCGTTTAATTAATGATCTGCTCGACATTTCCCAAATTGAAGCCGGTTTACTAACCCTGAAAAATCAAGCCACAAACTTAAATACCTGTATCGACGAAGCGCTCGATACAATACAGAGCATGGCCGCTCAATATGGCTTAAAAATTATCAACACCACTGATCTTAGCGACGATAAACTTGTCGAGGCTGACCCTTTTCGGGTACTGCAAATCATTCTTAACCTAACTTCTAATGCCATTAAATATGGCGGCAATACCGACGTAGAGGTTTGGGTCGATAACGGCATCCGCAACAGCAAAAGCTATCGCTGCATCAACGTCAAAGACTACGGCCAAGGTATCAGCGCAACCCATCAAGAGCAGCTGTTTAAAAAATATTCGCCAGCTAACGCAAACGAGCGCATTGAGGGCACCGGCTTAGGATTGGCTTTAGTGTCAGAGCTAATGGCATTGCATGGCGGATGGGTCGAGGTCGAAAGCCGTATCGGTTATGGCTGTACGTTTTGTGTTGGCTTTCCTACGGATAATAACGCCGCTTAATAACATCTGTTCTATAAAAAAAGCCAGCTCATGTTAACGAGCTGGCTTTTTATGCTTAGTATCTAGCTAGCGCTGGGGCTAATCATCACTGACCAAAATCTCTGGCATCACCGGGGCCCCCGAGTGATCGACGGCCGCCACTAACTTACGGGCAATATCGCGGTAAATTAGGCTAATATCAGAATCTGCATCGACTGCAACGGTCGGCTTACCCGCATCGGCATCTTGGCGAATATTCAAGCTCAACGGCAGCGACCCTAGCAACTGAGTTTGATAATCCAATGCAATGCGCTCGCCACCACCGGCGCCAAAGACATGCTCTTCATGACCACAGTTAGAACAGGTGTGTGTCGCCATATTTTCTACCACACCCAACACGGGCACATTCACTTTGCGGAACATTTCTATGCCTTTTTGGGCATCCAGCAGGGCAATATCCTGTGGTGTGGTGACAATTACAGCACCTGACACCGGTACTTTCTGCGACAGCGTCAATTGAATATCGCCAGTGCCTGGCGGCATATCAATAATTAAGTAGTCCAGGTTATCCCACAGGGTAGTAGTCAAGAGCTGAATCAGGGCACCGCTGGCCATTGGCCCGCGCCATACCATGGGTGTCTTTTCAGTCACCAAATAGCCCATAGATATAGATTGAACACCTAATCCCACGATGGGTTTGACGCTTTTTTGTTCGACTATTTCTGGGCGAACATTGGCTACGCCCAGCATCTGCGGAATCGACGGGCCGTAGATATCGGCGTCTAAAATACCGACCCGAGCACCGTTTTCTTTCAATGCCAGCGCCAAGTTTACTGCGGTAGTGGATTTACCCACGCCGCCCTTACCCGAAGCCACAGCAATAATGTGCTTTACGCCAGCAATGGCCGGTTTGGTTGTGCTCATAACATCCTCAGTCGCTCTGCAGCGAATCAATATTCATTGCCACCATTATGGCGATCAAAATACATATTCCAAGCATGACGCGGTAACTTAATCATTAATCATGCCCTTATTATTGTTTTTTAGCCCCACTCCAGAGTTTTTCGACTGTGCATATGTCCTTTGCTTCAGCATCTCGAATCCCCCTTAGAACAGGGGCTTAGCGATACCAGAGGGGCAAATATCAGAGAAGAACAGCGGTTGAATAAGTGTTATACTTGCGCGTCATTTTTTACCGCGGCTTTTCGAGGCCAGTATTCACCTTTACCTACGATATACACCCAGCGAAGTTGCCTACCGTTATGACCAGCCCAGCCCGTAAAATTCTTGTTACCAGCGCCCTGCCCTATGCTAATGGCTCCATCCATTTAGGTCACCTGGTAGAGTATATTCAAACCGATATCTGGGTGCGTTTCCAGAAATTGCGCGGCCATGAGTGCACCTATGTATGCGCCGATGACGCCCATGGCACCGCGATTATGCTCAAAGCTGAGCAAAATGGTTTAACCTCAGAACAACAGATTGCCAACGTAAAAGCTGAGCATGAGAAAGACTTTGCCGACTTTAATATCGTCTTCGATAACTTCCATTCGACTCATTCGAATGAGAACCGCGAATTGTCTGAACTGATTTATGGGCGTTTGCAGGAAAACGGCCATATCGCCAGCCGCACTATTACCCAAGCTTTCGACCCAGAAAAAAATCTGTTTTTAGCTGACCGCTACATTAAGGGCACCTGCCCTAAGTGCAAAGCTGTGGACCAGTACGGCGACAACTGCGAAGTTTGCGCCGCCACCTATTCACCAACTGACCTGATCAACCCCAAGTCGGTAATCTCCGGCGCCACACCGATTGAGAAAGACTCTGAGCACTTCTTTTTTAAACTGCCGGAATTCACTGAGTTTTTACAGACCTGGACCCGCTCTGGCACCCTGCAAGATGAAGTGGCCAATAAGCTGGCCGAGTGGCTCGACTCAGGTTTAAAAGAATGGGATATATCCCGCGATGCACCCTACTTTGGCTTTGAAATTCCCGGCGCCCCAAACAAGTTTTTCTACGTTTGGCTCGATGCCCCTATCGGCTATATGGCCAGTCACAAAAACCTGTGCGACAACAATGGCACAGATTGGATGGAGTACTGGAAAGCAGATTCAACCACCGAGCTGTATCACTTTATTGGCAAAGACATTATTAACTTTCATGCCTTGTTTTGGCCAGCCATGCTCAGTTCCGCTCAATTCCGCACCCCTACCAAGGTCTGCGTACATGGTTTTCTAACCGTCAATGGCACCAAGATGTCTAAGTCTCGCGGCACCTTTATTAATGCGCGCGCCTATTTAGATCAGCTCGACCCGGATTACCTGCGCTACTACTACGCCGCTAAGCTGTCTTCTTCGGTGGACGATCTGGATCTAAATCTGGACGATTTCATTCAGCGAGTGAATTCTGATTTGGTCGGCAAAGTAGTCAATATCGCCAGCCGTACGGCTAAATTTGTGCAAAAGAGCGGCGGCGAATTGTCGACTGAAATTGCCGATCCAGCCCTTTGGCAGAAGTTTGTCGACGGCGGTGATGTTATTGCCGCCCACTATGAGAATCGCGATTTCGGCAAGGCTATGCGCGAGATTATGGCGCTGGCCGATGCCGCCAACGAATATATTGCCGCGCAAGAGCCGTGGAAAATGGCCAAGGTCGAAGGCAGCGAGCAAGAAGTACTGAAGGTGTGCAGCCTCGGCATCAATATGTTCCGCGCCCTGCTGACTTATCTGAAACCGGTGCTGCCGACACTGGCCGAAAAAGCCGAAGTGTTTTTAGGTGAAACTTTGAGTTGGGGTGAGAATTTAAGCTTCCGCAGCGGCAGTATCAATAAGTTCAAGCCGCTACTGACCCGCATCGAGAAAGAAAAAGTGGATGCCATTGTTGAGGCTTCAAAAGAAGCCTTAGCGGCCGCAGCCCCGGCTGAAGGGGTAACAGATACAGCCAAAGAGCAAAGCCCACTGCAGGAGGAGCCTATCGCAGACGAGATCAGCTTCGACGATTTCGCCAAAGTCGATCTGCGCGTGGCCCTAATAGCCAAAGCCGAGCATGTTGAAGGTGCCAACAAGCTCTTACGCCTCACTCTGGACTTAGGCGGAGAGACTCGTAATGTACTCTCTGGTATCAAGAGCGCTTATCAACCTGAAGATTTGGAAGGTAAACTGACGGTAATGGTAGCAAACTTGGCGCCACGCAAAATGAAGTTCGGTGTCTCTGAAGGCATGGTACTGGCGGCGGGGCCAGGCAAGAAAGACATTTACTTGTTAGAGCCACATAGCGGAGCTAAGCCAGGCCAACGGGTGATGTGATGTACAGAGTGTACGACGATCGCGTAGGGCAGGACGCCCGAGGACGATCAGGCCAGGGATCAAAGCAATATCTGATACTCCCGCTCGTACTCCGCACATAAAGATATAACCAACCCGTCTAGTGAATAGCGGGTTTTAGATTGAATGAGACATAGGCGGCGTCGATAATACGCTCCTGTTTAAATCCTTTTTTATCGAGAGTCACTATGGAAATTCTGGCAGGTATTCTGCTCAGCACCATACTGGTCAACAACTTCGTGCTGGTACAGTTCCTTGGGCTGTGCCCGTTTATGGGTGTGTCTAGCAAGCTGGAAACCGCGATCGGCATGGCCGCCGCTACCACCTTTGTGCTAACGCTGGCGTCTATTTGCAGCTATCTAGTGTCCACCTATGTGCTGGAGCCGCTAGGACTTGAGTACATGCAGACCATCGCCTTTATTTTGGTGATTGCGGTAGTCGTGCAGTTTGCCAAGATGTTTATCGAGAGCACCAGCCCGCTACTGTATCGTGTACTAGGCGTGTTCTTGCCGCTGATCACCACCAACTGTGCGGTGCTCGGCGTAGCCCTGCAGAACACCGCTAAGGCGCACAACTTTTTTGAGTCCACTATTTATGGTTTCGGCGCCGCGCTCGGTTTCTCGCTGGTATTGATTTTATTCTCGGCTATGCGTGAGCGCTTGGCTGTGGCCGATGTACCCGTGCCGTTTAAAGGCGCCGCCATTGGCATGATTACAGCAGGCTTAATGAGCTTGGCCTTTATGGGTTTTGCGGGGCTGGGAACCTAATGAGCGTGATTAATTTATATATCCAGACGCATCTTGTACATCAACCTAGAAATTATGCCCCTAGCGCTTTGTACGGCAACTTTGCCGGTTTGGGTAGATAACAAATGATAGATCTGATAGCCCAACATCCTATTTACGCCGCACTGATTGCCCTAGGTACACTGTCGATAGTGTTCGGCGGTATCTTAGGTTTTGCTGCGGTAAAATTTAAAGTTGAAGGCGACCCGATTGTCGAACAGCTCGACAACCTGCTGCCACAAACTCAGTGCGGCCAGTGCGGCTACCCTGGTTGCAAACCCTATGCCGAAGCCATTGCCAACGGTGACGCCATTAACAAGTGCCCACCCGGCGGTCAGGCGACTATTAACACTATCGCCGCATTGCTCGATGTTGAGGCCCCGAGCCTAGACGCAGAACACGGCGCTGAGTTGGATATACCGCGCGTTGCTGTTATCCGCGAAGACGAGTGCATCGGTTGCACCAAGTGCATTCAAGCCTGCCCCATGGACGCTATTTTGGGCGCCGCCAAGCAAATGCATACGGTTATTGCCGACGAATGCACCGGCTGCGACCTGTGTGTAGAACCCTGCCCTACCGACTGCATTGACATGGTGCCACTGGAAACAACGCTAAGCGAGTGGAAATGGAACCTGCCCGAGCCCAGTAAAAACGTTGCTATGAATCTAATAGCCAGCGACAAACATCCTCATCGGGCTGAGCATGGTGAGAGCAACAAAGGTGAAGCAGCATGAGTTACAGCACCAGCTCTGAGAGAAAGGTCTTTGGTGTCGTATTCGAGGGGCGAGCGGCGTTCATCCGCCTTGCGCACCGGACTCAAGGGAACCCATTATGAGTTACAACGTCAGCTCTGTGAGAAAGGTCTTTGACATACCCGGTGGTGTTCACCCACCCGAGTCAAAAGAACAATCACTGCAACTGCCACTGGGACCTGTATTGCTGCCCCAGCGGGTAGTGCTGCCACTGAGCCAACATATTGGCGCGCCCGCTAAAGCCATTGTTGCCGTAGGCGAAAAGGTACGCACCGGGCAGCTAATCGCCGAGCCGCAGGGATTATTTAGCGTCGGTCTACATGCGTCTATTTCTGGCACAGTCAGCGCCATCGAAGACCGCCCTATTCCGCATACATCAGGTATGAATGCCGAGTGTATTGTGATCGAATCCGACGGTTTAGACGAATGGGTAGCGTTGGACGAGTGTGAGGATTACACAGCGCTTGAACGCGATGCACTGATGGCTAAAATTCGCACCGCGGGTCTCGCGGGTATGGGCGGCGCCGGATTTCCTTCGGCTATTAAGCTAAATCCACGCGCCGATGACAAAATCGACACGCTGATTATTAATGGCACCGAGTGCGAGCCCTATATAACTGCCGACGACACTTTAATGCGCGAGCAGGCCGATGCCGTGATTCAGGGTACGTTGCTATTGGCGCACTTGCTCGGCGCCCCCAGCACAGTATTAATTGGCGTCGAAGACAACAAGCCCACCGCCATAACGGCACTGAAAAAAGCCGCTGCAGCGATAGAGGGCGAATGCAACATTGAAATTGTCGACTTCCCCACTAAATATCCATCGGGTGGCGAAAAGCAGCTAATCCAAATTTTGACCGGTATTGAAGTCGGCTCTGGCGATGTTCCCGCCAGTCTTGGCATAGTCTGCCATAACGTCGGCACCGCGGTAGCCGCTTGGGAAGCTGTGCGCTATGGTCGTCCACTCATTTCGCGGATCACCACCGTGGTTGGTGAGGCGCTTGATACTCAGCGTAATATCGAAGTGCGCATAGGCACCCTAATATCAGAAGTACTGGAACAAAATGGCTTCAATGCCGATGAAGCCGCACGACTTATTATGGGTGGGCCAATGATGGGCTTTGCTCTGCAGGATGCGGGTGTTCCAATCGTAAAAACCAGCAACTGTATTTTGGCACCGTCAAAACAAGAGTTGCCTGAGCCACCACCGGCACAAGCGTGTATTCGCTGCGGTATGTGCGCCGAAGCTTGCCCCGCCAGCCTGCTACCACAGCAACTTTTTTGGTATTCGCAAAGTGAAGATTATGACCGCCTGCAAGCCCATAATTTAATGGATTGTATCGAGTGCGGTGCCTGTTCGTTTGTCTGCCCAAGTAATATTCCGCTAGTGCAGTACTATCGAGCCTCTAAAGGGGCTATAAAGCAGGCGGCAGTCGACAAGCAAAAATCCGATCGCTCTCGTGAACGATTCGAATTCCGTCAGGCGCGCTTAGACAAAGCCGAAGCCGAGAAAGAAGCCAAGCGACAGGCTCGTAAACAGGCCGCAGCAGAAGCCAAAAAACTGGCCGCAGAGAAAAAAGAGCAAGAGTTACTGCAGCCAACGATAGCACCGGTCGCTGCAGTGCCTATTCCTGCAGCCGTTGACCCAGAAGCTGAGAAGGCCAAGCTCGAGCGTGCCTTAAGCTCGGCCCAAAATCGTCTCGACAAAGCTCACGAACGCCTCGACGACGCTGAGCCTGAGCGCCGCGACAAGATGGCCGCTCGCGTTAAAGAAGCCGAGTTAAAAGTGCTTGATGCACAAAAGAAGCTCGAGCAATTCAATACCGCTGATAACAATGACCCGGTTGCTGCCGCCATTGCCCGCGCCAAAGCTAAGGCTTCGCTGCCGCCACACGCTAAATTAACAAGCAGTATCGAGGCGCTAAAAAAACGCATGACTATTGCCGCTGACAAACTGAGCAGCGCAAAAACCGAAGGTGCTGCCACGGTAGATGCGTTGCAAGCAGGCCTCGATAAGATGCAAGGCAAAATCGCTAAGCTACAACAAGAGCTGATCGATTTGGGCCCGGAGCCTGCTGTAGAGGCAACAGTTAAAGAAGACACAACACCTGACCCCGCTGCAGCCGCTATCGAGCGAGCCAAGGCTAAAGCGGCCGCTAGCGCGAATATGTCACCGGCTGACAAACTGCACGACCAGATCACCTCGATTGAAAAGCGTATCGCTAAAACTGCAGAGAAAGTTGCAGTGGCTCGCGCCGAGGGTTCTAGTACCGCCGATGCACTGCAGTTAGGTCTGGATAAAATGACCGCCAAACTGGACAAGGCCCGCGCTGATTTAGGCGAGTTAGCACCGCAAGTGCAACCAGAGAGCGCGCAAAACGTTGACTCAGCACCAGAGCCCGATGCCGCCAGTGCTGCGATAGCAAAGGCCAAGGCGAAAGCCGCTGCCACCGCCAATATGTTGCCGGAAGAAAAACTGCGAGATCAGATTAGGTCAATGCAAACGCGCATTGAAAAAACCACTGTTAAAGTGACAGCGGCTCGCGCCGAAGGCTCAGATATAACCGACGCACTTCAGCTGGGGCTCGACAAAATGACCGCCAAGCTTGAAAAAGCCAAAAGCGAATTGGCAGAACTGTCTAATTAATTAAGGAGAGAGGTTTGGGTATTGGCGTTAAATGTCTGCTGCATCGCATTTAATCACTAATACTCAAACCGAAATATCTAACCATGTCATTCATGCGCATAACTTCACCCCACGCTCACACGCCCGGTAATACCGGCGATGTGATGAAGCAGATAATTCTCGCCACAATTCCGGGCCTGATAGCACTGACGTACTTTTTTGGCCCAGGTTCACTGATCAATGTGATTATGATGACCGCCGCCTGTATGGGTGTCGAAGCCGCGATATTAAAGCTGCGGCGGCGGCCACTGGGGTTTTATCTTGGTGACTACAGCGCGGCGGTAACGGGTGTGCTGCTGGGTCTGGCTATACCGCCTTACTGTCCTTGGTGGATCGTCGCCATAGGCGCTATATCAGCGATCGGCATAGCCAAACATTTATACGGCGGCATCGGTTACAACCCTTTTAACCCGGCCATGATCGCCTATGTAATACTGCTCATTTCTTTTCCACTGGAAATGAGCCAGTGGGCCGAACCACGCACGGTGCTAACCGAGAGCAAAGAGCTTATCGGCCCCTTTAGCGCCCTCAGCCACATCTGGTTTGGCACGCCCTTAACCGGTGCTTTAGATGCTTGGACCGGCGCCACACCGCTGGATAGCTTTAAACAAAATAACAGTTTGCTGGTCGAGCAACTTTACGCCAGCGATTCGCTATTTAGTACTGCGCGCTGGGCCGGTGCTGGTTGGGAGTGGGTGAACATTGGCTTCCTTGCCGGTGGCATCTACCTGCTTTATAAGAAGATTTTCACCTGGCACGCGCCTATTGCCATGCTGGCGATGCTTTTTTTCTGCGCCTGTATCGGTTATGACAACGGTAGTTCCAACAGCCTCGGCTCACCCCTGTTTCATCTGCTTTCAGGCGGCACCATGTTAGGCGCCTTCTTTATTATTACCGACCCGGTGTCCTCGGCGGTCAGCAACCGCGGCCGTCTGATTTTTGGCGCCTTAGCCGGTCTACTAATTTATCTGATTCGCAGCTTTGGTAACTACCCCGACGCCGTCGCCTTTGCCGTGCTACTCATGAATTTTGCCGCGCCATTCATTGATTACTACACGGTACCGCGAACCTACGGCCATAAAAAAGCCAAACGCGCGACAATAAAACAAGAAAGCTAAAACATGCGTATTGTGTTGAGCTTTCTCTTAATGACCCCACAGTCCCGTTTCGGCCATAAAAAAGCCAAACGCGCGATAATAAAACAGGAGTTTTAAGGTGCTGGGAAAATCGATTGCCAGTAACAGTGTACTTCTGGGTATTTTTGCCCTGATTACGGCTGGTGTACTCGCCGGAACAAAACTTGCGACCAACGATCGTATAGCGGCGGCAGAACGTGCAGCAGCACAAAAAGCTTTGCTGCAAATTGTGCCGCTGGAGCGCCACAACAACGATATTCTGGTCGACACTCACCCTATTCCCGCCAAGTATTGGGCTGATCTCGGCCTGAAAGACGGCGGAGATATCAACCTCGCTCGCGACCAAGGTGAAATCATAGCCGCTATTATTCCGGCTATCGCACCAGACGGCTACTCTGGCAATATTGGCATGATGATAGGTGTCAACATAGACGGGACTCTTGCCGGTGTGCGGGTACTTACACACACTGAAACGCCCGGCTTGGGTGATAAAGTCGACTTAAAAAAGAGCGATTGGATACTGAGCTTTAACGGCAAGTCACTGTCTTATCCCCGCCTAGATGGCTGGGCAGTAAAAAAAGATGGTGGCGATTTTGACGCATTTACTGGTGCCACCATTACTCCGCGCGCGGTAGTGCAAGCGGTAAAACGCACACTGCAGTTTTTTGATCAGATCAAACCGAGTTTGCTGAAACCAACAGTAGTGACAACCAATGCTTCGGAGGCCGAGCAATGAGCACACCGGTAAACTACAAAGAAATCAGCCATAACGGTCTGTGGAAAAACAACGCCGCGTTAGTGCAGCTGCTGGGATTATGTCCACTATTGGCCGTTACCGGCTCTATCGTGAATGCTCTAGGCCTAGGCCTTGCTACCATGCTGGTATTAGTTGGGTCCAATATGGCGGTATCACTGATTCGCCACGCTGTATCTGACGCCGTGCGTCTGCCGGCATTTGTAATGATTATTGCCTCCTTCACCACCTGCACTGAATTACTGATGAAGGCCTACACTTTTGAGCTGTATCAGATACTGGGGATATTCATTCCGCTGATTGTGACTAACTGTGCCATTCTCGGCCGCGCCGATGCCTTTGCCTGTAAAAACAAAGTACTGCCTTCAATTTGGGACGGCTTAATGATGGGGGCCGGTTTCACTCTGGTACTTGTGGCCATTGGCACCATTCGCGAGATAATAGGCAGCGGCACCCTGTTTGCCGATATGCACCTGCTATTGGGCCCTATGGCCGAGAACTGGACTATTCACCTGTTCGGCGATAACTTTCAGGGTATGCTGATAGCGATACTCCCCCCCGGAGCCTTTATAGTTACCGGATTTTTAATCGCCCTGAAAAATATTATCGACGCTAAGCAATCAGAACGAGCAAAGCGAGCGAAAGCGGCTGATCCGAAAATCAGTAAGCGGGTACGTACCACCGGCACTGTAAGCTAAACGTAGACATATTACCTCAAAGGCCAGAGCCGCTATCAGCGCCTCTGGCCTTTTGTTTTTTAGCCCCGTAAACTCTGGCGCAATACGGATTATCGATAAAAATAACACCTTGGAGCATACCCTATGGCCTTTCAATCAAAAGCCGACCAACAAGCCTATTGGCGCGCGAATCTTTCGCTAATGCTCAAACTATTAGCAATTTGGTTTTTAGTGTCCTTTGGCTTTGGCATTTTACTGGTCGAGCAGCTCAATCAAATTCAGTTCTTTGGCTTTAAACTGGGCTTCTGGTTCTCGCAACAAGGGGCTATCTATTCATTTTTGGCGCTAATTTTGGTCTATATCAATCGCATGTCTGCGCTCGATAAAAAATATAACGTCGAAGAGGAAGGCTGAGCATGGATATTCAAACACTGACGTTTATTTTAGTGGGCCTGTCATTCGCCCTCTATATGGGTATTGCCGTCTGGGCACGCGCCGGATCTACGCAAGAATTCTATATTGCTGGCGGCCACATACCCCCTTTCGCCAATGGCATGGCTACCGCTGCAGACTGGATGAGTGCGGCCTCATTTATCTCTATGGCGGGTTTAATCTCCTTTATGGGCTACGACGGTGGGGTCTATCTGATGGGCTGGACCGGCGGCTATGTTCTGCTGGCTATGTGCCTAGCGCCTTACCTGCGCAAGTTCGGCAAGTTCACCGTGCCCGACTTTATTGGTGACCGCTACTACTCACAGACCGCTCGCACCGTGGCCGTGATCTGCGCCGTCTTTATCTCCTTTACCTATGTCGCTGGGCAAATGCGCGGCGTCGGTGTGGTGTTCTCGCGTTTTCTAGAAGTGGAGATCAGCACCGGTGTGCTGATCGGCATGGCCATTGTATTCTTCTATGCCGTACTCGGCGGGATGAAAGGCATTACCTACACCCAGGTAGCGCAATACTGTGTAATGGTCTTCGCCTATATCGTACCGGCAGTATTTATCTCCATTATGATGACCGGCAACCCGATTCCACAGTTTGGCTTTGGGTCAGACTTGGTCGGTACCGATGTGTCGTTGCTAGACAAACTCGATGGGCTCTCTACCGAACTGGGCTTTACCGCCTATACCGACGGCAGTAAGAGCATGATCGACGTGTTCTTTATTACCGCCGCGCTAATGGTAGGCACCGCAGGCCTGCCCCATGTAATTGTGCGGTTCTTCACCGTGCCGAAAGTGAGCGATGCGCGTAAGTCTGCCGCCTGGGCGCTAATGTTTATCGCCATAATCTACACCACGGCCCCCGCTATTGCGGCCTTTGCCCGGGTGAATATGATTGAAACCATTAATGGCCAAGATATGGCGGGTACGCCTTATAAGAATGCCCCCAGCTGGATTGGTAACTGGGAAAAAACCGGCCTAATCAGCTGGGATGACAAGAACGAAGACGGCCGTATGTTCTATGCCCATGACAAGGACACACGCAATGAAATGACGATTGACCGCGATATTATGGTGTTAGCCAACCCAGAAATAGCTGGGCTATCTAACTGGATTATCGCTCTGGTGGCCGCCGGTGCTGTAGCTGCAGCGTTATCGACCTCAGCTGGATTGCTCTTGGTCATTTCAACCTCGATTTCGCACGATCTACTAAAGCGCAATCTAATGCCGCAGATTAAAGACAAAGAAGAGCTGATTTATGCGCGTTTAGCCGCCGCCGTGGCAATTTGTATTGCCGGCTATTTAGGGGTCAATCCGCCTGGATTTGTCGCACAAGTGGTCGCCTTCGCATTTGGTCTGGCCGCCGCTAGTTTCTTCCCGGCCATTATCCTTGGCATATTCTACAAACGTATGAATAGTCAGGGCGCGATTGCAGGCATGCTAACGGGCATTGTCTTTACCGCTAGCTATATTGTCTACTTTAAATTCCTTAACCCGGCCGCCAACATACCGGAAAACTGGTTGTTCAGTATTTCGCCTGAAGGCATTGGTACTCTTGGTATGTTGTTGAACTTTGCTGTCGCCATTGTGGTGTACAAATTTACCACGCCAGCGCCCCAGCATATTCAGGATATGGTAGAAGAGATCCGCTACCCACAGGGCGCGGGAAAAGCTAGCCACCACTAAATTAACCGGTAACTTGAATGCGCTGCTGTCACAGCCATTAGAAAAAAGGCAGCGCACTGATTGCTATCTCAGGTCACCAGTAGCGAGTTAATACCAGCCAAAGCCAGTACCTTTCCACCCACGGGTCTATAACGGGGTGAACTGCTTAAATGAAGCTGGGCGTTGATGGTCAATTTTAAACCAAAGCCGCTTATACGGTTTATTAAAGCAGGTCTGTATTTGTTGACTTTTTTTGACACCGAAGTCGATTTTTTTAGGCTTACTCTGCGAGAATACGGGCTTTAATGTCGTTGCGTTGTTTTTTACCCTCTAATTGGTAGATGCGTGCAATCGGGTAACGCAGTCCTTTCTTACGCAGAGTCGATACCGAGTCAAATCGAGCTCTAACACTGCCCGCTGTAGAGCTCACAATAATTCCCTGAGCCATGTTCAGGTCGTAATTGGGGCGCGTTAAAATTAACAAATAAGACGTTTTCGGTCCGGTGCGTACAATCAGTGAATTTTCATCTACTTCAGACCAGCCGTGTAAACGCCAGTGGTTAATAGCATCGACCTCGTTCAAGTCAGAAAATACATATTTGTTCGGATCCTGTGGAATTTTAGGTTCGCTAGTACAAGCGCCCAAGCACAAGAGAACAACAAGCATGGCAGCGATGTAATAATTCATATGTTGAATTCCATATTTAATAATTAATCGAATACTAAATGTTAGCGTTAAAGTAAATTGCCGACATTATCTTGACACTCTGAGGCAATATAAGCCAAATAGCGATTCAGGCCGATATAAAAACAGGCAAGGCATTGTCTAAATGCCTTGCCTGTAAAAGTCATAGGTTTACCCTAGAGTTTAACGATATTGACTATTCGATTAAAAACGATAGCCACCGATTAACCTTAAATTATCAGTGCCAGGTTCATTGTCTAGATCCCTATACTCATAGGTCATCTTAAAATAAACGCCGTCATCGTTGTCATACGATACTTGTATTCCTGACAAGTCCATTACATCTTGCCCCTCGCCCTTTGATGAGAGAGCGTATTTTGAGTCGAGATCATAGTGGGTATAGCGAACGGCAATATCGACATTATCGAGTCCGACTTGTGCCAAGTCATAACTGCCTTGCAGCTTGTAAGAAGCGGCATTGCGCAAACTTCCCGCCTCAAAAAAGTGGAATATCATGCCGTTAGCAAAATAGGGAAATGCACCCCAAGCGCCTAGTGTTGACCCCTGACCTTCGCCATCGGAATATTTAGTGGCACCGGTAGCAAAGCCAATGCCATTTTCAAAAGACCCATTAAAACGTGCTGAATACATAGAGAAATCAATATTGGTGTCGTTATAATCTGCCAACTCACCGTCTTCTTGAAAGTCTATATATTGCGCGCCAAGGTCGTATTTAAAACCATTACTTGTCTTTTGGCTGAGGTCATATTGGGCAAATAATATGTTGTAAAGATCCCCTGCATGATAACCCCACAATTGAACATTATGAGTATCGTTATCATATTGGGCCCCCAAATAGCTGACACCTTCATCACCGGCACGTTCTTTGTCCTCTGCTGCAACAAAACTAGCATCAGACATACTGTGAAACTCTGTACCATTGGCACCACTGTCCCACACGCCCGACATTTTATTAAAATAGCCGGCCGTAAACATAGTGTTTTCTAACGAACGATTGGTGTAATTAGCCACCTCAAAACTGTTAGCAAGATAGTAGTAATCATCGGCTTCAACCATCGGCGTGGTAATTTCATTACGTCCGACTAATACATTGTGCGCGTTGTCTGCACTGGTATATTCAATGTAAGCTTCTTGTAACAAGCCAAACGATTCACGTTCGGAGGGGTCGAAAGCAAAGTTTCGAGTCTCTTTTTCCGAATTATTAATACCGAAATCGGTGACCCCCGCAACAGTGACTTTTGCAAGAAAACCACTCACTGTAGGCGTTTGAATCGATAATTTAGGCACTGTGTAAAAGCCTTTTGAATCTCTATGGCCTTTATTAATTGCGGCGTCACCACTAGGGTTGTCATAATCGTAATCAACCCAACCGGCTCTAATATCACCGGAAAATATCCAGCCATTATCCGCAGCCTCGTCGGCTGCGAGTAATTGACCAGAACAACAGGCCGCCGTTAATATTAACAACCTAAATTGTCCAACTTTATTCATCTTATCACCTTAAATCCCGTTATTAATTCTTATGATAAAAAGTCTTAATGACTGGCATCATAGGGATTTAAGTTTAATTCATTAATAATATAGGCTGCGGCTAACTGCCCTCTTACACTATTGCCGTAACCGTCCAAAGGTGGAGAGAATACACCGATAGATAGCTTACCTGGAACTATGGCTAAAATACCGCCACCAACACCGCTTTTTGCAGGGGTACCGGTTTCGTACAACCAGCCACCGGCATTATCGTAAAGGCCTGCTGTCGCCATCACGGCTAATATGTAAGGAGTATTGTCTGCATCAATAATACGCTTACCCGTTATCGGGTTTACTCCATGATTAGCCAGCACCGAGCCCATCACAGCTAAATCATGTGATGTCACATTAACAGAGCATTGTCGTGTGTAGACCGTTGTGGCTTCCAGTGGATCTGAGTAAATACGTCCGTAAGACTCGAGACGCTTGGATAATGCCTGATTGGATAGATTGTCATTAACTTCTGACTGATACACCTGCTCGTTGAGATCTAATTCACGTCCCGCAAAATTGTCCATATTGGCTTTAATCACATCCCAGCGCTGTGCTGAGTCGGCGGCTTCAATAAGACTAGTAGAAGCAATAGCGCCCGCATTTACAAATGGGTTAACGGTTCTTTCTGGTATCGTTTCTACCGCAATCATCGAGTTAAAGGCTAATCCAGTGGCGTTAACACCAATTTTTTCCTGCACAATTGCAGGGCTGGTTTGCTGCATAATACCGGCTAAGGTGAATACTTTTGATATAGATTGGATAGAAAATTTGGTTTTGACATCGCCAATTTCAAAGATTCGACCGTCGGCCGTAACCACTGATATACCGTATAACGTTGAATCAACCTCTGCCAATGCCTTGATGTAATCAGCATTTTTTCCGCTTTGATCGTTTTTAAATTTGGTGTAAGCATTCTTTAATGCCCGCTGAATATTTTCATCCGACAATTGCGCTACTGATGCAGGCGCTGTTAGTGAATGCTGTACGGTACTGGTATCAGCAGCGGTACTGACCACCTCTTGTTGCTGAAAGGCACAACCACTAACAAACAGCGATAATGCGAATAAAATCGATAATGGCTTACGCCCAGTATTAGCTAAAGATGCTTCCATTGCTTTTTCCCTATAAGTTTTGATTAAGTTATTAACATTAATGTTAAATATTGATACTGAAAACTTTAATTTCCTACCATCGCTATTATGCTAACAAACATAGACCATTAAAATGCAGTGTCTATTAATGAAAGGCATATACCACTAACTATAAGCTTTTCAGCTATCGCTAGATTGAGCAGTATCAACGCCACGCTAACATTGCGACATCGCGTTAGAAACCTATTAACCGAGCTGCGACTCCATTGTTACCAACTACTAGCTGAACCTATCTGTGCAGCTGCTGTACGCAAGTTGATAAATGGGACGTACCATCATCATAAATAAGCGACTCGGCAATCTATTTTGATACTATCATAAAGTGCTAATATCTTATGGATCATATCTAGACACATTCGAAATTGAGCTATATTAAGGCTACTTATTAAGGATTTTTGCAATAGTACGATAATCAGCGAGCGTTCATCAAACGGATAGACATCAAAATATACCCCATGGGAAGTTGAGTTCGCTAGCCTAGGCCCCTAAAAACGGTAGCTGCAAGTAGTACCCGCGATATTAAATTTTTCACGTTACCGCTCACCTATAACATCATTAATATGCCCTATTTGCAGAGCATTCAAAGCTTACTTGCAGACATTTAATATTATAGACGTCGCCTCGGTTAACACGCCCAATTTTTATCATTTAGCCCATAAAATTAACAATAATAGCACTCCAACACCAAGGCAATATTCATCCTAAAAATTACGTTAAAATCTAGGTAAAAATGGAATAATATCGACCAAATGCAGCCTAAAAAAAGGCCTAACGAAACCAGAGCATAAAAAGCAATACAGGCCTTAGTTTCATCATTAGCAACTAAACCGAAAACACCACGCCCGCGATATGCCCCTGCGATCGTAGAATGGTGGTAGCTGGCATCATCAAGTATTTAACGTATGAGTCAAACAACCAAACCGGCAACTGTCAATTTGATTGTTTGACGGCTCGATATTTTCATCGGTACAGCCGCTGTATTAGTTGACACCCTAGCCAGTATCGAGAATTATCTTAGATGAACTAAAGTTTACCTAGCACCTCATTAAATTTCGGAAGTTTTAATATGCAACACTGTCTCTACCTACTCGGCGCTATATTACTGGCGGTCTACGCCGCCAAACTTTTGGTCGACGGCGGCGTGGCCATTAGCCATCGTCTAGGCATACCGCAATTTATAATTGGCGCGGTGGTCATCGGCTTCGGCAGTTCTATGCCGGAGCTAGCGGTGAATGTAAAAGCCGCGACCGCGGGTGAGACCGGGCTAGCGCTCGGCAATTTACTCGGCAGCAATCTGTTTAACCTCTGCTTTACTCTGGCGCTAGTGGCGCTAATCACGCCGTTAGCGGTAGGCCGTGACTCACGCGTGAAAGATTTACCCATGCACTTTATCGCCGCGCTAATGGTGGCTGTCTGTGGCAACCAGTTGTATTTAGACCACATTAACTACCACCAAATTATGCTCAGCCACGGCATTATTCTGCTGTCATTCTTCGGTATCTACCTATACTACACCGCACTGGAAGTGGCGGATAATTCTCCACATAAAAAATTACTGCATCAGTCCCACCATAAACTGGTGGAGCAAGAACACGTTTTCTCAGTCAGTAAAGCCTGCGCGCTGATGACACTCGGTCTAATCGGTTTGGTCATAGGGGGCGAGTTAATCGTCGAACAAGCACTAATTATTGCCAACAATGTTGGCATGAGCGAACATAATATTGGCCTGTTAATCGTCGGGCCTGGCACCTCAGTGCCCGAGCTTGTCGCCTGTTTAATCGCTGCACATAAGCGCAATACCGATATGATTATCGGCAATATACTTGGCAGTAACTTATTTAATATATTTTTCACCTTAGCGGTCACCGCCATTATCGCGCCGGTGCCTCTAGACTTGGCACTAAACAAAGTGGTGTTAATGTACCTACTAGTATCGCTATTGCTGATACCCATAGTGTGGTGCTCAAAGGAGAAAAAAATAGGACGCCCTGCTGCTTTATTATTGCTTTGCAGTTACGGACTCTATTTATGGATAGCCGTTAACAGCTAGCCCGTTAGAGCGCTGACAATGGCCTCCAACATATCTGTTGTTTTCTTACGCTCGGATTTAAACATTTTGGGCAATCTCAAGAATATAGAACGGCCAATAGCCCAGCTACTCCTGCTGGGCAATAATGTTCTAACTGGCATCATAGGCCTAATTGGCAACATCGAGGTCAGAGTTGTTTGAGCTTTATGGCCGTCATAAAGCACCAAACCATAAGCGGCGTTGCATCATTAGGCACAAAAAAGGCCGCTACTCCTGAGGAGTAGCGGCCTTTTAATTTACGCGCTAGCTAACTTAAGCGGGTACCGACGAATTCAAAATTCTTAGCGCACCCTGAGCATGCTGGGCTGTCTCACGGCCAATAGCGGTCAAATAGCCGCCATCGATCTGATCGATCAGGCCCTTTTCAAACAAACGCGCAGCGGCGGCAACAGAACTTGGCGCTGCATCGCTGTGCACCTTAATACCCGACTGGCCACTGCTGAGATCAAATTGCAGCAACAGGTTAATTTCTTCAATCAATTCACTGGAAAAAGCCATATATTACCTTCTACCCATATTAACAATTTATTTACTAATAAATTCTACAAGCAAGTTATACCCCTGCTTTTGATTCGCAGCAATCGATTTGTATGTTTTGATAATGCGATGAGTATTCAAAGACTAGACTATGCGTATATTAGGCCACTAATTTTGTTTATTTGGCAACTTAAGCCATGCCGATTGCCGTTAAGAGCAATGAGCAAGCAAAGCCTTATTGACCACATCGAATCAAGTGCCCAAGCGCCAAGACTAATAGTCAACCTTAGCCCCAACCATCACTAGCTGCGCAATCACAGCCCATTGCGTTGTAGTGTCAACGGGAATAACCGAAGCCATAGGTGCACAACGAAGTATTGTTTCTGGCTTTAAAGGCGGTCACAATCAGTACACATTTAAAAAACAACAGGGTTAGAGCTATTTGCTCGGGTTCAGCGTCGCACATTTGATACGTTAAGGTTTACAACCTAAGTGACTTTAACTAGCGCATCAGCCCCATTTCTGTTGTTAATGTAGATGCTGATAAAACTCTAAAGTATCAGGAGTGCAAGAAATCGTCGCATGGTCGCTCTTCTCCATCACCTCAATAAACCCCTGCCCACTTAACTGAAATATATGCCGATGATCTCCTGCTTCCAGGTAGACCTTATCGGCATGACGCAAAGAGCTGTCCCACACTACTTTCATATCAAAGGCCTGACCCAGAGCGGGGATGGCCCCCAGCTCGCAGTCGGGAAATAAGCCTTTTAATTCATCTTCTGTGACGAGTTGATGATGGCCGCTGTGACCGGCGCTATAGTCGCGGTCAATCCAGTTAAGCACCAGCACATGGGAAGCCGGTAACACACACATCAGATAGGTATCGCCCGCTTTGACGACCACGGCTTTGGCCAAATGGGCGGGAGTAATATGAGAGATTTGCGCCGTCTGGATAGCGTTGTAGCTGTAGGGGTGCTCGAGCACTTCATAGCCGATATGACTGTCGCTAAGATAATTTTCAACGGAGGTGGATAAACTCATGATAATAACCTCTTCGGAATTTCTACAGCTAAAAATGCAATAAACTGCAGAAATTATAGAGAGGGAAAACCCTAGGCTCCAGTAAATTCTAATCGTCAGAATAGATCCGTCTAAGCAGGAATTTTGATATATTTATATGCTTTCTGACCTAGCATTTGACGCAAATTGCTAAGTGATTAAGACAGATACAGGTGTGATAAATAGCAGGATAATCTGAAGCAGCTTATTTAATGCTAACGATGGACATTTAAAAGCGACGAGCATAAAAAAACCGCACCAAAAGCTGATGCGGTTTTTTATTAATCGGCCGCTTTAAGCCAGCGAGTTATCCGCTACGCGATAGCTTGGATCTTCTAAAACATTCACTTCACACAGGCTGCCCGCGTTCTTTAACAACAAGCGGCAGTCTTCGCTGAGGTGGCGCAAGTGCAGAACCTTACCTTTACTGCGGTATTTCTCAGCCAGGCCGTCAATAGCATCAATCGCGGAGTGATCTGCAACACGCGAGCGTTTGAATTCGATCACCACGTCTTTCGGGTCATTTTCAACATCGAATAACTCTTTAAAATTGGCCACTGAACCGAAGAAAATCGGACCGCGCAGATCATAGATCTTCTGACCGTCTTCATCGACAGAGGTATCTGCATAGATTTTCTTGGCGTGATCCCAAGCGAATACCAAGGCTGAGACAATCACTCCCACAATCACCGCGATAGCTAGGTCGTAAGCGACCGTTACTGCCGAGACTAAGACAATAATAAACACTTCAGAGCGCGGGATTTTGTTGATGAGGCGCAATGAAGACCATTCGAAGGTCCCAAGTACTACCATGAACATAATACCAACCAATGCCGCCAGCGGGATTATCTCTATTAACTGTGAGCCAAACAAAATCAACAGCAGCAATACTATCGCTGCGGTAATACCCGACAGACGACCGCGGCCACCGGAGTTTATGTTAATCATAGATTGGCCGATCATGGCGCAGCCGCCCATGCCGCCGAAAAAGCCGTTGGTAGTGTTGGCTAGGCCCTGACCGATGCACTCGCGATTACCGCGACCACGAGTGTTGGTGATTTCGTCGATTAAAGTTAACGTTAGCAGTGATTCAATCAGGCCGATGGCGGCAATAATCAATGCAAATGGGAAGATGATGTACAGTGTTTCAAAGGTAAAGGGTACCGCTGGAATCGCAAATGTGGGTAAATCTCCTTTTAATGTTGCTGTCGCGGCTTCCCCAGCAGGGAGCATATCTTTAACGAAATCAATAACCGTGCGCGCTTCTAAATCGAGTCCGATCACCGCCAAGGTAACCACTATAATAGCAACTAATCCCGAAGGGACCGCCGTAGTGAGCTTGGGCAAGAAGTGCATAATTAGCATAGTTACGGCAATCAGTGCACCCATAATATAGAGCGCTTGATCTTGCATCCATACCATTGCGCCATCGCTGCCAAGTTCTTTGAACTGCCCCATTTGCGCCAAGAAAATCACAATGGCAAGACCGTTAACAAAACCCAACATCACTGGATGTGGCACCATACGAATAAACTTGCCGAGCTTAAAGAGTCCTGCCGCTATCTGCAGCAGTCCAGCCAAAACCACGGTGGCAAACAGAAATTGAATACCATGTAGAGCGACTAAAGATACCATCACCACCGCGGTGGCACCGGTAGCTCCGGAGATCATCCCCGGACGACCGCCGAAAATAGAAGTAATCAAGCCCATCATGAAAGCGGCATAAAGGCCGACCATCGGCTCAACACCGGCGACAAAGGCAAAAGCCACGGCTTCGGGCACCAGCGCTAATGCAACGGTTGTGCCCGAGAGCACATCGTTTTTGACGTTGTTGTCTTTACTGGTTATCAGATTAAACATGCAGGTCTCGAGTTGACTGAATAAACGCCGACTAAAAAACAGTCAGCGGCTCTTAAAAGGTCGTGGATCTTAACAAATAAGCGTCCTGTTCACCAATCGAGTAATACCCTGTGCCGACTTTAATCCTAGCGCCCCCCCACCACCCACTGCAGAATTCTTGAGTCGGATAATGAAAAACGCCCCATTAAGTGATCAATGGGGCATTTGTGGCACTATATTTAAGGCTAGTCGACCTTTGATGATTCGATCAGACACCGGTAACACAAAACCATCACTATCAAACAGTGCGTGCTTACATACAGCCAACACATGCTCTGCAGAAGTAATCCGTAAGAGTAGCCCGTAATATTTCTCTGCTCTTCTGATGTATTTATACAGGCTAAAAAACTTTATCGCGCTTTAAAGCTAGTGGCCGTATTGGTGCGAAAAAAACTGCTGACAAATACAACGAGTAACGACTATTAACTAGACTCAGTAATAGAGATACTAGAGTGTGTAATATCGACAAACTGATTTTCATACTGAGCTAACTCTATTATTAATTGCTTGCCCTTGGCGGTACTTAACAATGCAGCAGCACTTTTAGCGCTGGGCCAAAACAACTCAATGATACCGTCATAGGGTTCCTGCGTACCACGCATCATCTGAATATGATTATTAAGATCAATTTTTAATACCAGATTCATTTGCACGCTAATACCCTCGCTGGCGTTAACATAAGAAGTGAAGATATCGTTGTATTCTGCCGACTCCCAAAAACGGCGAAATTCCATATCGCTTATATCATCACGTTTTTTGATACAACGCAGTAGTCGAATCATATTTATCGCCTCTCGTTATTTTTTCAGGTATATCAGCCGATCTGCAAAATAACGACTGCCATTGCTGTAATTCACACACAACAAAATTGGGCGGCAAGTTCAACAAATTTATACCAATACCCATGGCCCGAATATAGTTTTATATATCGCCAGTATGGGGACTAAAAGGTATGTTTACCCGCTTTAAAAAAGTCAATCACACCTAATGTTAATTAGTGTTGGTGCTTATGCGTTTGGCCACTTATGCTATATCGTCTGTAAGCGACTTACTGACGTAGCTGTTTATATTTTAGCCTACGACATTCAAACTCATTAAAAAAATGCCGCCTCCGCGTTAATATTAGTCGGCGAAAAGAGCATCGGCATCAAAGTTTTTGTTCGCTCTTGCACCGTACTAATCGTCACAACTCAATCAAACAGCAATAGCTATATCGTCAATAATTACATCAAAAAAGTCGCTCATATGTACATTATTAAAGACCGCGATCGGAGTGAATCAATAGCTCCGACAGGACGCAGCTTAAACCAATCGAAAGATGAGTGGTGTGTATCATAATAGGCAGGCGCGACCTTATGCCTAGCATAATCTTAATGATTGACACCTTACCTCGCTATGTTCAATTTACCGCAGCCGCCCTTGGTATTGGCGGTAACCATGGTATTTCATCCCGTTATTAAAGCCATTTTTAATAAAAGCTTTCCGTCTCTGTGCTATTCCTTTAATGTTGCGTCGAACTATGAATTTTTCTTAATGTACACCAGCTCAAGGAGAGCTTTAATATGTTCGAGCCCAGTAAAATAGAACAATACCTAGACACCTACATAGTCCCTTGGGGGCTAAATATTATATTCGCACTGGCAATTTTTATTATCGGTCGCATAGTAATAAAAGCACTAATGAGTTTGATGTGCAAAATTCTTGAAAAATCTAAATTCGATGACATTTTAATCAAGTTTATTAACTCCATCGCCAGCGCCGTGTTACTGCTGTTTGTTATTGTCGCTGCTCTCAACCAATTGGGTGTAGATACCACTTCGCTGGTTGCCCTAGTCGGTGCTGCTGGTCTTGCGGTCGGTTTTGCTTTAAAAGACTCGCTGTCAAATTTTGCCGCCGGCGTCATGCTGTTAATCTTCCGTCCTTTTACCAAAGGCAACTATGTTGAGATCGCTGGCTGTGAAGGTCTGGTAGAAAATATCAGTATTCTCACAACTGTAGTCCACACCCTGGATAACAAAGAAGTGATTCTGCCTAATGGTGCTGTATTTGGCGGTAGTATTACCAACTATTCATCACTGCCAAGTCGTCGAGTCGACCTAGTGATCGGCGTCAGCTACGACGATGACCTGAAAAAAGCCAAGCAAGTAATGCTGGACGCAATGAAAAACGACCCGCGTATTCTGTCCGAGCCAGCACCGCAAGTAGCAGTCTGCGAGCTGAACAGTAGTAGCGTCGACTTTGTTGTGCGCCCTTGGTGTAAATCCGATGATTACTGGGACGTGCGCTTCGATACCATTGAGGCCGTTAAGATCGCTCTGGATGAAAATAACATCACTATCCCATTCCCGCAGCGCGATGTGCATATGTACCAGCAAAGCGAAAATTAATGGTTAGAAAATGAGATGAACGACCTAGGTCGACTTAAGCTCTAAACAAAAATGCCGCGCCCTAAACAGGCGCGGCATTTTTTATGGCAAAGAAAAAATCAAAAGCTAACAGTAAGGAGGCTTATTCCGCCCTAGCGGCGTTATTTCCCCCTCAGTCAGTCACGTATAGGTATACGCGCCTTCCCTGCGGCGAAAAGCCGCCTCGCTAGAACGCAATCTGGTTCCCGGACAGACTTTTACCTTGATGCTAGTTTGAGGTTTATTCCATTACCGATTGCTATGTGGTCAATAAATCTGAGTTATCAGAATCATATTTTTGCCCGAGCAAGGCGCAGGCGCACAGAAAACAGAAAACAGAAAACAGGAATGTACACTTCATACATGCAGATTCCAGTAGGTTGACAACGCAGCACTGGCAGAAATGGGGCCCGATAAACTGACTTATTCGTGATCGTGGATATAGTGGAGTAGTAGCTCATCGGTTTGATGTAGGCGCCTACTCGCCTCTCTGGCAATATTCAACATTAGCCGCGCAAACAGCTCTTTGTCTTCATCGAAAATTTCCATCAGCGCCTCTTTCGATAGCACTAACAATTCGGTGTCTTCGACCGCAATAGTACTGGCGGAATGAGTTTGAATACCAATCACCGAGGTCTCGCCAAAACAAGCACCAGGTGGAAATTCGCCCTTGGACAAAGGATGGTTTTCAGCATCAAAAACTAGACGCACGCGACCACTTAAAACAATGTAAATATGACTGGGCTGATCGCCCTGTTTAAAAATCATTTCGTGGGCGTTATAGCGTACCTGCTGCAGTTTTTTAAAAATATCATACTGCTGACCTTGTTCCAGTGCTCCAAAAAGTGAGATCTCATCCAACAGCGAAATTACCTGCTGCACATTAATTAGTGGTTCGAGCCGATGCTCTACCCTATTCATCCTTATACCTACCGACGCATACTGCTTTAAAATTATTGTGCTTTTAGCACTGAACGGGCACTAAAATTTTAACCCTGGATAATAAATTTTATACGCTGCTTAGCAATTTAATTTTATAACCCTATAAATTCTTAACAAAGGCCAAAATAGTATCACCGTGTGGCATCCATCGAACTTTAGGACACCCAATAACATAATATTATTGCTTCAAAAACCGCTACTATAAGTATAGTTCGCGCTACCGCAGCTGTAAGTCAACTCGACCATCAAGTTGTGATTTTAGCGCATACACCCTACAAAATCTAACCAAAAGCGCCCAACCTGGTTGTTATTGCTGTGCGCAAAATGGTCTGCTGCGAGCGTATTATTTTTCTGATTTATTTAATGATGGTGAGCGTGAGGGTCGGTTATTACTTTTTCGGGTTGAGCTTGTTCTGAATGCTGACCATGTCCTGCATGTTCTGCATGTTCTGCATGTTCTGCATGTTCTGCATGTTCTGCATGTTCTGCATGTTGGAGAGTGCCGTAAATCGTCCAAACACCAAATAATATAACCGCGACGGCAAAGACACTGCGAATACCGCGACTTTGTAGCCACTGCTTTATTTGCTCGGCAAAAAGGCCGCTAGCCAATACGGCGGGCAAGGTGCCCAAACCAAAGGCCAACATAATTAGACCGGCCTGCAAGCTGGCCACCCCGCTTGATGCTGACTGTGCCACCGCATAGGCCAGTGCCGAGTAGATCAAGCCACAGGGTAGCCAGCCCCAAATGGCACCTAACAATAGCGCCTGGCGCACATTCTTTACCGGCATCAGACTTTTGCCCAGCGGCTGAATAAAACGCCATATAGAGCTGCCACCTTTTTCTAAGTAAGTTAGGCCGCGCCACCAGTTGCCCAGATACAGGCCCATAGCCACCAGTAGCAAGCCGGCAATAATCCGCAACACCGACAAGCGGTGCCCGCTCGAATTGGAGCCGCCACCGATAAGCTCCAGCAATGAGCCGGCGAGCACCGCGATGAACACATAACTACCGATGCGACCGCTGTTATAGGCCAGCAGGAGAGTAAAGCGCTTGGCCTTCGATGCGTCGGGGATGGCAAAACTGAGGGCGGCCATAATGCCGCCACACATGCCGACACAGTGAGCGCCGCCGAGCAAGCCCAATCCAAAGGCAGTGCTATAAATTATCGGTTCTATCATTTTGAATGGGGTTTACTGGTAGCCGAAGCTGACTTTTCAGGTTTAGTTTTTATCAGGTCCTCATCGAAAAGAATCCGATGCGCCTCGGTATCCAGATCGTCGTATTGACCACTGTTGACGGCCCAAAATAGACACTTAATCGCCAGCCCAGTTAAGATTAGCGCCAAAGGAATAAGAAAGTAGAGACTGTCCATAATAATTCTTCCGTTGCGAGTCGCTAGCGATTCAAACGCAGAGCATTGCCTATAACCACCAGCGAGCTAGTCGACATACCAATGGCCGCGGCCCAGGGCGGAATCATACCCATGGCCGCCAGAGGCAAGGCGATAACATTGTACGCGAGCGCCCAAGCTAAATTCTGTCGAATTATACTGCGGGTATCGCGCGCCTTGTGCATGGCGCGCGGAATAATCGTCAAGTCGCCCGACAACAGTACGCTGTCGGCGCGGGTCTTGGCTAAATCGGTGGCCTGCGCCATGGCCACCGAGATATCGGCCCCTGAAAGCACCGGTACATCATTGACACCGTCGCCGACCATCAGCACCAACTCACCACGAGCCTGCAATTGGCGAATATGATCGAGTTTATCCTCGGGCGAGGCACCGCTACGGTACTTTGCTATGCCTAGCTCTTGGGCTAAATCGGCGACGGCACTCGAACGATCACCACTGAGCAATTCAATGTTAATGCCTTGCTGCTGCAGAGCTGCCACCATAGGCGCTGCCGACTCACGCGGTTGATCCGACAGTTGAAACCATGCCAACGGCCCCTGATTTGAGGCCAACAGTAACCACTGCCCTTGTCGCTGGTCAGGCGTATATTCGCTGCTGCACAACTGCAGAGAAAACTCGGGATAGCCGAGCCGGTAAGTCAGTAGATTACCATTAAAAGTAATACTTGCCTCAACACCCGCTGCGGTAAAATGTCTTACCTCTTTAGCCTTTAACCCCATGCAGAAGGGTTTAAAGGCGCTGGCAATAGGATGGCTAGAGCCAAATTCAAGCGCCGCCGCCACAGCCAACAATTGCTCGTTACTCAGCTCGCAAGATGGCAGGCAATCAACCTTAGCTATAGCCAAGTGCCCAAGCGTAAGAGTGCCGGTTTTGTCCAATACCACGGTAGTGACCTTGCCCAAGCTTTCGAGCGCATGACCGCGGGTAATCAACAAACCGTGCCGGCGCAGCCAGCTAGTCGCCGCTGTTAATGCCGCTGGTGTAGCCAGCGCAAGCGCGCAGGGGCAAGTAACCACTAGCACCGAGAGTGTCACCCAGAGTGCATGACTGGCATCAATCTGCCACCAAACACCAAATACGACCCCAGACACCAACAGCACTGCTGCGACAAAATAGCGCGACAGACGATCGGCAATAGCCGCTTGATGAGGTTTATCCTGTGCGGCGTCATTGACTAAACGCTCAATCGCCGACAGTTGTGTTTGCGCACCAATGGCTGTGACTTCAACCTCTAAAACACTATCACCATTTAAAGTGCCAGCGACCACCCTGTCGCCAGGGGTTTTATCTACCGGGTTAGGCTCACCGGTAAGCAAAGCTTCTACCACCGCGCTGCGCCCCGCTACCACTTCGCCATCGCAGGGCAACGTTTCACCGGATTTAACCAGCACCCGATCGCCCAACTGTAAACTCTTCACCGGCACCGCGCGCGGCTCGAAGCTCTCCCCTTGATTATGTCCGCTCTGGGCTATTAGCAGGGCAGATAAGGGCATCAACTGAGCAACATTACCCGCTGCCATTCTATTGCTGTGACGGGCGCGCATTTCAAAAAAACGGCCGAGTAGTAGGAAGAAAGTAAACATTGATACCGAGTCAAAATAGACCTCGCCAGAGCCGGTAATGGTGGCCCAACAACTGGCCGAATAAGCCCCTGCAATCGCCAGTGAAACAGGTACATCCATCGACAGACTGCGGTGTTTAAGACTGCGCCAGGCGGCGACAAAGAAAGGTCGCGCACTATAAAGCACCACTGGGGTGGCGATGATTAAACTGATCCAACGCAAATAGTATTGCCACTGGGACTCCATGCCCTGAATGGCACCGGCATAAAGCGCTGTCGCCACCATGCCCACCTGCATCATGCCAAAACCAGCCAGCGACAGACGCATTAATGCCGTACGATTTTCTTTTTTCAACAACGCCTGTTGACGATCGTCTGTAGCGGGTTGTGCTGCATAGCCGATGCTGTCGAGCTCGTCCATAATTTGACTAAGAAGGATTTGATCGGCGTTAAAGTCGACACTGAGACGGTGGGTACTGGCATTCACGCGAAAGGCACTTATGCCCTGCAACCCTTTAAGCTGATGTTCAATCAACCAGCTGCAAGCGGCACAGGTAATACCCTCCAGCAACAATTGCGCGCGCCGCAGATTATCTTCCAGCGGCAGCACAAAATCGATCTGCACATCCTGCAGGTCATAGACCTTAAAATCGTTCTTTTTTTGTTGCGGGCGAGCGCTGGATTCGGTGCGAAAACGATAGAAGTTTTCCAGCCCGCCATCGACAATCGCCATCGCCACCGCCTGACAACCGGGGCAGCACATGGAGTGCGTATGGCCGTTGATCTCAACGGGGTAATCGCTATTAGCGGGAACCGGTAAGCTGCAGTGATAGCAGTCGAGCGATGATGATATGGCCGCGTTCATCAGTTCCTAGGTTTTAGCTCGACAACATCATCGATGCGGAAGTCGATTTCCGCCAGCAAGCGCCACTCAGCATCATTTTGAACTTCGCTGTCGACAGTTGGCAGCAAACGCAGATACCAGCGATTAACAGGTACTGAGTTAAGGTCTGCGCGATAGCGATTATTGCCCACTTGCTGCAACAACAATTGTTGATCTAAGGCTTTACTCGCCGGATGGCTAAGCAGCAGCAGTAGCTGAGACGGCAGCGCCGCGTCACTGCTTAAATCGAGAAATACTTCGCCAGAGAGCAGGTCAAAATTGAGCGTGCCATGCAATCCTAACTCAGTCGCTCGCACATCCTGTTCTAAGCGAATATTAATTAAGCGACCGTTTTTGTAATAGTTGTCCTGCACAATATCATCGCCACCCACCACAGCATTGTAAACAATCACCACCGACGAGCACATCGCTGCAAACAGCGGCACCATCAGCAGCCAGAACCAAGGCTGACGATACCAAGGGTCGTTATCTAACTCTTCGTCTCTCTGTGGCGGCATAACTACTCTCAATGTAATCTATATTGTCTTAAAAATTAGTGAATCCTATTGTCGCCGATTGCGTCATCTAGGGCCAATAAATACATTCGATAGTCGCACCGAAATTGATTCGTCATCGCGGGCGGTAACAATAATATCAATGTCATTTTTCAATTTTTTTAACTCGGCGTGCTTAACTGAGACCCGAATGGGTATGGTAAAGATCTCGCCCTTTTCAATTTCCAGCGCCCTGTAACCCTTGAGTTTATAGTCGAGGGCACCCTCAAGGCGCACATTATAGGTATGTGAAAAACGGTCCATATTGTTAATTTTGATGGTATAAACATTTTGCACTTCATCGCCGCGAATACGATACATGCGCGCGCCGCGATCACGCGTAACATCGACATCGACCGGTATCCGTGAACCAATGGTGTAAACAAAGCAACCTATCATCACCAGCAACGCCACCATATAGCCAATCAATCGCGGCCGCAGCACCCGGGTCTGACCCGTTTCGAGCTCGTCTTCGGTGGTAAAGCGAATCAAACCGCGCTCGTAACCGACTTTATCCATTACGCTATTGCAAGCATCCACACACAAACCGCAGTCGATGCACTCGTATTGAATACCATCGCGAATATCGATATCCACCGGACACACCTGCACACACCACGAGCAGTCGATACAGTCGCCCTTACCCTCCGCCTTGTAATCTTCACTGGCCTTGCGTGGGCCGCGACTCTCGCCGCGCTTACTGTCATAGGTTACTGATAGAGTGTCTTTATCGTACATGACCGACTGGAAACGAGCATAGGGGCACATATATTTACATACCTGTTCGCGCAGCCAACCAGCATTTAAATAAGTGGCCAACGTAAACAAGCCCAACCAAAATAGTGTTGCCAAGCCCAAATCTAGACTGACCAAACCTACAATCAACTGGCGCACCGGTACAAAGTAGCCGACAAAAGTCAGTGCAGTAACCACCGAAATCAGCAACCATAAAAAGTGAGTCGCTCCCATTCGCGCCAATTTCTCAGCGTTCCAGCTCTGCCCATCCAATTTGATGCGTTTGTTGCGATCGCCCTGACACACGTGTTCAACCCAGATGAACATCAATGTCCACACCGTTTGCGGACAGGTGAAGCCACACCACACCCGCCCCACTAATACTGTTACGGTAAATAGCGCAAAAGCGGCAATCATCAGCAAAAAGGCCAACAGCTGACCGTCCTGCGGCCAAAAGGTCATCCACAAAATATGAAACTGGCGCTCGGGCAGATCGAACAACATCGCTGGGCGCGCATCAATCACAAACCACGGCATCAGCAAAAAACCCAGCATTATCGGAATACCGGTATAGCGACGCAGTTTCTGATAAAAGCCGGTGATTCTGCGGGTGTAAATCTTGTCGGCCGACTCGTATAAATTTATATAGCGGATCTCATCTTGCAGCGCCGACTTATCGTCTGGCTCGTTATGTTGACTACTCACAATATGTCCTATCGGCTGACTAACGGTTTCAGTATAGATGCTCGCAGTCTGGCGCCGCGTCTGGGTTAAAAGGGAATATTGTGAGCAAAAAAAAGCGCCTCATAAGAAGCGCTTTTTTTAACTTGCTAGAGCACTTACTCGCTGTACTCTACTAGAGACAGACTATAAACATAAGCGGTCAACAGGTGTATCTTGTCGTCACGCAACTTGTGCTTCTGCGCTGGCATTACACCGTGACGACCATTGCGGATCGACTGGCGAATCTCTTTAGCTGTGGCACCGGGTTCTGTGATAGACCCCATACCGTACAACCAAATATCGTCCGTCAGATTAGGCGCGCCGGCGGCGTAAGAGCCTTTTCCGTCGGCACCGTGGCAGGCAGCACAGGTAGCGAATACGTCTTTACCGGCCTCAGCCTTAGCAACATCATGATCGCGACCGCCAAGGCTCATTACGTACTCAGCTACGTTAACGACCCCTTCTTCGCCCAGAACTTCGCCCCAAGCAAGCATCCCCTGAGCCTGACGGCCATTAATAAGAGTATGCTTAATGGCTTCAGGGCTGCCGCCATAGAGCCAGTCGTTGTCGGTGAGATCGGGGAAACCGTAGTTGCCACCGGCATCTGAACCATGACAAACAGCGCAGTTATTACTGTATAGACGGGCGCCCATCTTGTTCGCCTTTGGGTCTATTGCCAACGCTTCAATCGTCATGTCGCTGTATTTACCAAAACTATCGACGTAGGAAGCACGTGCTATATCCTGATCTCGGGCCAGCTCACCTCTTGAAGTCCAAGTCTTACCATCAAAGATGGGAAGACCTTTATAGCCGCCCATACCCGGGTAAATAATCAAATATACCACTGTGAACACAATGGTGATCACGAACATCTGGAACCACCATTTGGGCAGAGGATTGTCGTATTCCTCAATACCATCGTAAATGTGGCCGGTCACCTTAATATCGTCGGGATCGGCTTGGTCGTCCACAGCCACCTTACGGTTGGCCATTAATACCCAGATGATCAGCGCCAAGTTAATTGACGTCAGACCGATAATCCATACACTCCAAAAAGTACTCATACGCAACCCTACCTTTGTTCATCGCTATGGGGATGAATGTCTTTTTCGTCCTGCTCTTTATGCTGCTGCTTTTCCAGCTCGCTTTCATCAGCAAAGGGCAAGTTAGCGGCGTCATCAAAGCGCTTTTTTCGGCGCGGTGAAAAAGCCCACCAGCCGATGCCGATAATGGCAAACAGCATTAAAAATACCGAGATCATACTGAAGATGGTTTTAACAGTCACAGTGATATCTCCCTCAAAGTTGTAGCTTAGCGCTTCTGCTGCAACAAAATACCCAGCTGTTGCAAGTAAGCGACCAGTGCATCGATCTCGACAACGCCCTCTACAGCGGCCTTGGCACCGGCAATATCGGCGTCGGTGTAAGGCACACCCACAGTTCGTAACGCCGTCATTTTCGCGGCGGTATCTTTGCCGTCGAGAATATTGTCAAACAACCACGGAAAAGACGGCATATTTGACTCTGGTACGACGTTACGCGGATTGTACAAATGCGCTTTGTGCCACGCGTCAGAGTAGCGAGTACCGACGCGAGCCAAATCGGGACCGGTGCGCTTTGAGCCCCACAGGAACGGATGGTCGTATACCGACTCACCGGCTACCGAGTAGTGCCCATAACGCTCTACTTCCGCACGCAGAGGACGAATCATCTGGGTGTGGCACACATGGCAGCCCTCGCGAATATAGATATCGCGCCCTTCGAGTTCTTTCGCCTCCAGCGGCATCAAACCGGCAATGGGCTTAGTGGTCTCCTCGAGAAAGAACTGCGGTACAATTTCAACCAAACCACCAAAACTAATAGCGACAACCGTCAGTACGATCATCAGTCCGATATTCTTTTCTACTATGTCATGATTTTTCACAGCGTCTCTCCCTTAAGCCGTTTGCGCGGCAGCGGCCGGATCTGCGCTAGGTGTAACAGACTCTTGGTCAGACGTTTCATCTGCAGAGACTGTGCGATAAACGTTGTACGCCATAATCAGCATGCCACTAAGGAAAAAGGCGCCGCCGATAGCACGGGCTACATAGCCACCGTGACTGGCTACTACTGACTCAACAAAGCTATAGGTAAGCGAGCCATCGTCGTTAAAGGCGCGCCACATCAAACCTTGCATAATACCGTTCACCCAAAGGGCAACAATGTAGATGACCGTGCCGATAGTGGCTAGCCAAAAGTGAGTGTTGATCAGCTGTACGCTGTACATCTTGGCACGACCAAACAACACCGGAATCAAATGATAAATAGCTCCGATAGAGATCATCGCTACCCAGCCCAAAGCACCGGAATGCACGTGGCCTATAGTCCAATCAGTGTTGTGCGATAGAGCGTTAACAGTCTTAATCGCCATCATTGGACCTTCGAAGGTAGACATACCATAGAAGGACAGGGATACCACCAAAAAGCGCAGCGTAGGGTCGGTCTTAAGTTTATGCCAAGCGCCTGACAAGGTCATAATACCGTTGATCATACCGCCCCAAGATGGTGCCAGCAGAATCAGTGACATGACCATGGCCAGACTTTGAGTCCAGTCAGGCAGTGCTGAGTAATGCAAGTGGTGTGCTCCGGCCCAGATGTAAAGCGAAGACAACGCCCAAAAGTGCACGATCGACAACTGGTAAGAGTAAACTGGGCGACCCGCTTGCTTAGGCACAAAGTAGTACATCATGCCAAGAAATCCCGCTGTGAGGAAAAAACCCACTGCGTTGTGGCCATACCACCACTGAATCATGGCATCCATGGCACCAGAATAAGCCGAATAAGACTTAAACATAGTCACAGGAATAGCGGCACTGTTAACCACATGCAAAAGAGCAATAGTGATAATAAAAGAGCCGAAGAACCAGTTGGCCACATAAATATGAGAAGTTTTACGCTTCACAATCGTGCCAAAAAACACTGTGGCATAGGATATCCACACCAGGGCAATTAGAATATCGATCGGCCATTCCAACTCGGCGTATTCTTTAGTTGAAGTCATGCCCTGTGGCAGAGTAATTGCCGCCAGCACCATAACCAGCTGCCAGCCCCAGAACGTGAAAGGTATCAACCAACCACCCCAGAGTTTAGCTTGGCAGGTACGCTGTACCACGTAGTAGGAGGTCGCAAACAAGGCGCAGCCACCAAAAGCAAAAATCACTAGATTAGTGTGCAAAGGGCGCAGGCGCCCAAAATGACTATAAGGCTGAAAAAAATCATTCAGCGCAGGCCATGCTAATTGAGAGGCAAGAAGAACTCCAACGCTCATACCCACAATGCCCCAGACAATGGTCATGATGGCGAATTGGCGTACCACTTTGTAGTTGTATACTGGATGATCCCCAGCGGCCAGATTACTGCTCATAGGAGTTTCCTAACTAAAATTGGGAAATTATTTGTTGTATTTACTAGTCTAATCACGAAGAAATTTACACCCCTTGCGTATTTCACAATTAGGCTGCAGGGCTGTACCGTAGGTATCGGTATATTTTAGCGCCCCAGCAGCCAACTCCCCTAAGACACCGACAGTAACTGTGCGACGTCTCAGTTCAAGAGTTCAATGTAAAATGTTCAAGCTAAATATTGATAAAACCTGCATCCACTCTAACGGTGTCGTACAGGTTGGCAGTAGCAGCATGAATCACACCGCTAAAACCTCTTGTATACCTCAATCAAACAAAAGTGCGGCCTTTCTTGGCCGCAATGCGCATACGCAGAGCGTTAAGCTTAATGAAGCCCGCCGCGTCTTTTTGATCGTAAGCACCGGCATCATCTTCAAAAGTCGCAATCTTCTCATCGAAGAGGCTGTCCTCCGAGCGACGGCCAACAACGCTGACACCCCCTTTATAAAGCTTCAGACGCACATCACCGTTAACAACTTCCTGCGACTTGTCGATCATGACTTGCATCATTTCGCGCTCAGGGCTCCACCAGTAGCCGTTATAAACCAGCTCCGCATACTTAGGCATAATGGAATCTTTAAGATGCGCAGCCTCGCGATCCAAAGTGATAGATTCAATAGCGCGGTGCGCCTTCATCATAATAGTGCCGCCTGGAGTCTCGTAACAGCCTCGTGACTTCATGCCCACATAGCGATTTTCAACAATATCCAAACGACCAATACCGTTGTCGCCACCGACTTTGTTCAGGTATTCAAGCACGGTGGCTGGGCTCATGGCCTTGCCGTCGATGGCAACAATATCGCCCTTCTCGTAGCTCAGCTCAATATAAGTCGGCTTATCTGGTGCTTCTTCAGGAGAAACACTCCAGCGCCACATATCGTCTTCGGCTTCGGCCCAAGGGTCTTCCAGAATATCGCCTTCGTAGGAGATATGAAGCAAGTTGGCATCCATGGAATAAGGAGACTTTTTCTCAGCTTTTGAGTAATCCACTGGAATGTCATGCTCTTTACAGTAATCCATCAGCGTTTCGCGCGATGTTAAATCCCATTCACGCCAAGGCGCAATCACCTGCACGCCTGGCTTAAGTGCATAGGCACCCAGCTCAAAACGAATTTGGTCGTTACCTTTGCCGGTAGCGCCATGCGAGATAGCATCGGCGCCAGTTTCATTGGCAATTTCAATCAAACGCTTGGCGATTAATGGGCGCGCAATGGAGGTACCCAGCAGATATTCACCTTCGTAGATGGCATTGGCACGAAACATCGGAAAAACGAAGTCACGAACAAACTCTTCGCGTAAATCGTCGATATAAATTTCTTTGATGCCCATGGCTACCGCTTTAGCGCGAGCGGGCTCTACTTCTTCACCCTGACCAAGGTCAGCAGTAAAGGTGACAACTTCACAGTTGTAAGTTTCTTGGAGCCATTTAACGATGACCGAGGTATCCAGACCACCAGAGTAGGCCAGTACAACTTTTTTAACAGATGACATAAACGGTGCTCCCGGCGCTATCGCCGTGTAAAAATTTGTCGTTACATACAACCAAGCTATTAGTAACTACCGCTAAATTCCGGCACTGCAACAGCTAAAAATATATACAACAATTGTACAGCAGAACCGTCGTATGGGCTATAAGGAGTGTCATTCATATTATGATGGGATATATCAATAGGACGAGAATTGCCCACCTGCCTGCCGAGGTCGTCTCTAGCGCTTGAGCGGCAGCCACTATTGCTATCAGCTCGCCGTTCTTTCAAACACACAGCAGACAAATAGCGACTCAACGGCTTAAACCCCGGCCTTGGCAATTGCCATTACTGGTCATGCGAATAAACGAGCGGTTCTGCGCGCAAGCGCAAACTAATTGTGCCGCATTCAAGGCTAAACGATAAACACTGTACCGACGCTATTACTTAGACCATTGGCGAACTGTAAGTAATCGCCTGCAAAGCTAGGGCTGAACCTTCAATAAAAAGCATTAGACACTCTTTCACCGCCGCTACTCAGTTGAGCGACCATACAAAATAAGCCAGACAATAAACATATCGACTAAGGTGCGCCGTGCTTGAATCGGCTTTTTTTGTTAGAATTACCGGCTACTATTTTCAGCCGCTACATAATCGAGCAAGCCATGACCACCACACTGACAATTACGCGCCCCGATGACTGGCATATACACCTGCGCGACGGCGACACTCTGGCCAGCACCGTACCGCATGCCGCCGCTCAATTTGCCCGCGCCATCATTATGCCGAACCTGATGCCGCCAGTACAAAATGCCGAGCAGGCTCTGGCCTACAAAGAGCGCATACTGGCCCAGCGCCCCGCCGGCAGCCAGTTTGAGCCGCTGATGGTTATCTATTTAACTGAAGCGACCACCCCAGCGGACATAGTTGCCGCGAAAGCCGCCGGGGTTGTGGCCTGCAAACTCTATCCCGCAGGCGCCACCACCAATTCAGACTCGGGCGTAAAAGACGTTAAAAATACCTACCCTGCGCTGGAAGCAATGGAGCGCGAGGGCATGCTGTTTTTGCTGCATGGCGAAGTGACCGACGACGATATCGATATTTTCGACCGCGAGAAGGTATTTATCGATCGCACCTTAAAGCAGCTAGTCAAAGACTTCCCCGATTTGAAAATGGTATTGGAGCACATCACTACAAAAGACGCCGCCGATTTTGTCGCCAGCGCCGGCCCCAACATTGCCGCGACCATTACCGCGCACCATTTGCTCTACAACCGCAACCATATGCTGGTGGGCGGTATCAAGCCACACTACTACTGCCTGCCCATTTTAAAACGCAATACCCATCAGCAGGCGTTAATCGCCGCAGCCACCAGCGGCAGCCCTAAGTTCTTCTTAGGAACAGACTCGGCGCCACACGCCAAAGACAAAAAAGAAGCCGCTTGCGGCTGCGCTGGAAGCTACACTGCCTTTTCTGCGATAGAGCTATACACGGAAGCCTTCGCAGCAGCGGACGCACTCGACAAGCTCGAAGCCTTTGCCGGCCACTTCGGTCCAGATTTCTACGGCTTGCCACGCAATAGCGACACCATTACCCTGAACAAGCAAGACTGGCAAGTCCCTGCCACCCTGCCCCTAGCCAATGACACTCTGGTACCCCTGTGCGCTGGCGAAACCCTACACTGGCAGCTTGAAACCTAACACTTTAACGCCCTATTAATTTAAGAATTAACCTTTAAGGAAAACGCTGTGACTCCGGCCGAAGAAACTCCAGAATTAAAAACCCTAATGGGCCAGCGCTTTCGCGGCTTTTTACCCGTGGTTGTCGATGTAGAAACCGGCGGCTTTAACGCCGATCGCGACGCCCTGCTCGAAGTAGCCGCGGTAACACTGCGCATGGATGATGACGGCGTACTGCACCGCCATGAAACCTTCGAGTATCACCTCGATCCTTTTGATGGCGCCAATGTCGATAAGGCGGCGCTGGACTTTACCGGCATTGACTTAGAAGACCCCGAACGCGACGCTTGGCCAGAAGAGATGGCCATGCCAGAAGTGTTTGGTGCCGTGCGCCGCGCCGTCAAAGCCAATGGCTGTACTCGTGCGGTGATGGTAGCCCACAACGCTCACTTTGATCTCGATTTCATGAATGCCGCTGCCAGCCGTTGCGGCGTTAAACGCAATCCATTTCATCCTTTTTCTTGCTTTGACACTGCGACCCTGGCGGGTCTTGCCTACGGTCAAACCGTATTGGCTAAAGCCTGCCGAGTAGCGGGCCTTGAATTCAGCAACTCCGCCGCTCACTCGGCCGCCTACGACGCTGAAAAAACCGCTGATTTGTTTTGTATGATTGTAAACAAGTGGAAAAGCTTAGGGGGCTGGCCACTGGCCGAAGAACCCGTGTTTGAAGACGACGAAAAGTAACCCACGTTCAAAAAAGTCGGCCGTTGCATAACCCTTGCAGCTGCCGGCTTTTTTAATGCCTAAAAACCGGCCTTTCAGTTTTTATAAGCCTTTATTTAAGCCTTTTTAAGCACAAAATTACTGCACTCACGTTAATCTCATGGTCACACACTCAACGTAACTAAGAGACAAACCATGCGCACCCTCTCACTATTCGCCCTGCTGGCATTCAGCCACTTCTCTCTAGCCTCAAACATCATCGACCCTGTCGAAGGCAGCTGGTATTTTATCAGCGGCGATTACACCAACACCGAAGGTAAAGTCAGCCACGCCAACAACAAAAACTTCAAAGCTCTGCGCACCATGAAAGACGGCAAAATGGCCATCACTAATATGGGCCTAGGCACCTACCTCGGCTATGTTGTCGGTACCTACCAAATTACCGACGCCGGCATTGTCGAAACCATAACCGACAGCAGTAATAAAAACCTCATTGGCAAAAGTTTCACCTTCAACAAAACTATCAAACACGGCCACTGGCTGCACGAAGGTCAAGTGCTGGGTAACTACGAGCAGGAAGTCTGGAAGCGGTTGGACTTTTAACAAATCAACAAATCTCAGACACAAAAACACCGACCTTATAGTCGGTGTTTTTGTGTCTCTGCCAGTGTCATGCAATACAGCGAGAAGGATTAGCCGAAAGATTTAAACAACACTGACTTAAAGGTAAACAGTCCTGGCTAAATATTTACCCCCCAACAATCCCCCGCTCTGCTCGCCGTGCGACCAAAATTCAAACCTAGATGAATTTCGCGTTATCGACCTTTTCCAAGAGAACGCGCCGAAACGCTATATTTCAAATTGGCTGAAATTTTATTAACTCCGACCACTTTTCAAAGGCCGACCGAGGTCAGAAATTTAATTCACTCCGACCCCTTTTCCAATCCGCACAGTGTAATATCTCGTGCCTGGCATTTAGGTTTTTGGTGTTTTTAGCCGCTTAGCTGATACTCAAAGCAAAAACCCGTTATTCAGAGCTGGAGCAGCTTCAGCATTAAGGAGTCTTTAATTGATGGCTGTCCTATTCTTTTTCCATCTGGCCCAGGTCCTTTCAAGTTATCGACCACATTTTTTAAGTTTTTTCTAAGTTTTGTACTATTGCCTGCTACTACTACGTTAGACATGACCAATGGTTTCCTTATTTTTACTGCTACCGTTAAGCATTGTGTATTCTTTTAACCCAGAGATACTGGCTGATAAAAACGCATCAAATATCGACTGATTCATGTAGATAATGTCTCGATTATCACGACCACTCAATTGCCACAACGGGTATTGCTCTACTCTAGAACGAGTTTCATCACTCGAATTAATGTACTTTATTAGGGATAATTCATCCTCATTTGATGTGAAGTCCAAGTCGTCATGATTTAACCCATCAACCAACACCTGAACGTCAACATTCCTTCTTACATGTAAAGCAAAGTATTTTCTTACTACCTTATCTCCACGTTTATTTTTAATAATAACCGGACAAAACTGATGCGAAAAACTGTCAACTTTCTCAATTATTTCTTTTGCTTTTTGTGAAACAAAAACTCTATCGCCATCGCCAAAAAAATCTGGCAATTTATCCAGTCTTTTAGGAGAGAAAATCATTTCAATACCTACATACCAATAAGGTAATTTTGGAGCCAGAAACACACTCACCTCATTATCCTGTATTTCTTTTTGAAACAACTGGAAGTAATTTCTCGCTTCAATTCCTTGCAACATACAACCAGGCTTATCAGGAATAATCCAAGCATCTGCAGCCGTGTAATAACTACCGCGGTACCGATAAATCACCCCTCACCTCCTTCACGAATTCCATTACCGATAACACTCACCGACTCTTCTCCCACACCAAAAGATTGGCTAAAACAGTCAATTCCCTTCACTCCCGCATCTTGTAAAGCGCTATAGAACTCGGCATTAAAATAAACCACCATGCGTGCCTGGGAGTGGCGGCCGTCGACACCGGTTAAGCGGTAGTGACGCCAGAGTGGAAATTGACTGAGGTGCTGTTGCAGCTCCGGCGTGTCGATGACGCGAGCGAGAAACTCCTCCTCTTCATCCAGCGGAAAGAAACCCAGCTCGTCATGACCGGCAATGCGAGCGGACGGTTCAATGGTGAAAAAGCGGCGCGGGTTGAACCAGTAATAGCTCTGATCAGTGTCGAGCAATTCGCGGTCTTTACTCAACCAGCTAAAGGGCAGATACTCGTGCACCATCTGATCGACGCTTTCGATCACCGCACGGGCTTTGGCCGAGACGATAATATAGCCGCCAACACTCCAGAGATCGGGCAGGTCGCTGACGTCCTGTTCGAGGTGAAACTGATAACTGAGACTGTATTTTTTTCGCTTGCCGTATTTATCTTTAATCGCCGACAGGCCATCTCTGGCGTCGAGATAACAAGGCGCTTCAAATTGCTGGCAGCCGATAAAGGGCACGCTCGCCTGCGAGAACTTTCCCGCTATTTTTCCGAGCAGAGAGCCACTGCCTTTGACATTTTTAAAGTGCTCTTCGTACTCGGTAAACCAGGGGCCATAATGGCTAGAGTCTGGTTCCAGCGACGGCACAGGAAAGGCTTCTAGCCTATCCTGGAGAGCCAGTTTGGATTTAAATCGATATAACACGGGTATCTTCCCTGATTAGCTTTTTATAGTGGTGTTTTGCAATGCCAGCACCATACGGCGCGGCAGGCGATCATCAGTAAAAGAGGTCGGAGTGAATAACTAAAAATTAAATTAGGCCGTTTCAAACAGAGC
>CAJWZU010000019.1 GCA_913050115.1 uncultured Cellvibrionales bacterium | reverse complement strand
ACAGTAATTTAGGCACCGTTAAGATCATCCTTAACAATGCCAATGCCGTGCAGGCTAACGGGGTCGGCCACTACGACAAAGGTGAAAACTGGCAGTTAGTGCAGTTAGTGCAGTTAGTGCAGTTAGTCTTATTGGCGAGTGAATAAAAAAGCCCGCGCCTCTTTAAGAGTCGCGGGCTTTTTTATGGGTTAGTTAGAGAGAAAATAAAACGGTAGCCAAGCGTGGTAAATACTTTTTACCGCTACTTGTGTTGCTGACTATTTCTTCTCTTAGCCCGACAGAGTTTTATCTAACACGGTATTTGGGTACTCTACTTCCGGTATTTATAGTAGTGATCTACAGGCTAACCACTGCAGCCGTTACGGCTCAATATGAATGGCTTTTGGGCGAGCAATTTCAACGCCCTGACTTTTGAGCGCCTTATAGACGGCCAGATTAGTTTCAAATTTATCTTGATAATAAGTGTTAGTTGGCACCCAGTAACGCACGCCTATTTCTATGCCAATGCTATTGAAATCATTGATGCCCACCTGGCTGCCTTTGTCTTGGTAAACCTTAGCGCTAGTTTTTAATACCTGCTCGATGCTTTTAATTACTGCCTCGGTGTCGGTGTGGTAGTGAATATTAAAGTGTGTTTCTACCAACTTATTGGCGAAAGAGTTGTGCAGTATTTCACCGACAATATGTTTGTTGGGGATGGTGATCTCTTCGCCTTCTTCATTACTGAGTAGAGTCCGGCCGAGAAATATCTCTTTGACCACGCCCGCTACCCCTTGAATAGAAATAGTATTGCCGACCACAAAGGGCTTGCTGACGATAATCGTGATACCCGCGGCGTAGTTAGATAGCATGCCCTGAATGGCTAAGCCTAAACCGAGTGAGGCGGCACCAATGGCGGCCACCATAGGGGTGATACTGATGCCGAGCTTGCCCATGGCAATAATGCCGACCATGATAATAATGAGTATGCGAGTGAAGTTACAAACAAAATTACTGAGGGAAATATCGATACCGTGCTTGGCAAACTGTCTGGCGACCAGCTTGGCGACTTTGCTGGCGATCCACATGCCGAGCATGAAGATAATAATTGCGCCCAGTATTTTAAAGCTGTACTGCACTAAAAATTCAGTGATCAGCAGGTATATACCTTGAAGTTGCTGGAGTTCTTGGGTTACTGCATTTTGATCCATGGTCTTTATCCGTAAATGGTTTGACTGCACGATGGTGGCGGGGCGTTATAACTCTACTGAGTTTAATAGTAACTGACTTTAGTGTGTTCTGTGCTGTGTGCCCGCTTAAACTACGCAGCTTGCGTTGATGGTGGCGGAAGCTAATAGCGTCAGCGGTTTAGTTGTGCCCTAATGTTTAGGGTAAACAATGACAGTGCTGTTTCTCGGTAACTGCTCTGTCTATTACGCTAATAACTTGGGGCTCGATAAGAATACGTTACCTAGATTTCTCGTGTTCTCAGCCAAACCCTCACTTTAGTGGTGATATGTGGGGTCAGCATGAAGGTAACTGAGTGGGTTGTTAGTCGGCCAACACGCATCCACTCGTTGTCCAAAAATACCCAAATGCGTCGCTCATAGACAACAGAGGGACCTGTTTACTCATTGAGTGTATCCCTGTAATTAACTTTATAGGACGCTTGGGTGCTTATCGATAGGCTCTTACCTGAAAAGGACAAGAGCTTCTAAATATTCGTCGGCATAATTGTTTGCAGATACCTCCTGAGTCTCACCGTTATCCTGCGCGATAGTGGCTAGAGGCACTAATGTTTGCTCATTGAATAGCGTTGCCAGAGCTATTTATTGGTCTTAAAAAAGTAAGTGTCACTATTCTGCTCATTTATCGGCTTAGTCGTGTGCTATTCGTCACAACTTCTCATGCTTATGAGCATTTAATAACATCAAAGTGACTTAACTACCGATTTTGGTATAGTCGAGGTAACTCTATGGAGTAAGTTTCCTCTTAACTCGGTTGCTTCTCAATTTACTGTAGTGTTCTCGAATATCTAGATAGTTCGTGAAACCGCGTCGGTGCACCGCTAAAAACGAGCTAAGACGCAACAGGTTTTTTTTGTACTGTTATATTGTCGCCCATCGGTGATACATGGTGCACAACCAGAGATTACAGGATGTGATCTTTTGAATTGATAGTGATATTGAACAACCGTTGCACAGCGTAATTCGATGTACCCAGTCATTATCGAAATAATATTTATGTTTAAAAACGCCTATACCAATAATAAAATGACGACTAGGAAGTAACCATGAAAAATTCCAGTAAAGTGGTAAGTACCAAAGCAATTGCTTTGGCATGTGGTGTAGCTGCATCTTTAGCAGCTGTACCGCAGGTAGCAACAGCCCATGGCACCATTAAGTCACCCTTGAGCCGTATTGCTCAATGTGAGTCTGAGGGCGTTGAAAATATGACATCCACAGCATGTCGAGCCGCGGTTGCCTTAAGTGGCACATCCGGGTTCTACGACATCAATGGTGTTAATCAGGGCGGTGCCTCTGACGATCATCTGGCGGTAGTGCCCGATGGTACGCTCTGCAGTGGCGGTCAGGAAGGTAAGTACGCTGGGCTCGATTTAGCGCGTACCGACTGGGTGGCAGCAGGGGTAAAACCTGGTGGCGATACCGATTTTACTTGGATCAATACGGCGCCCCATGTTACTCAGTATTACCGTTATTACATAACTCGCGACGGTCATGACTTTACTCAGCCACTTAATTGGCTCGACCTTGATTTTATTCACGACTCAGGCGAGTCTCTTCGCGAGACAGCTGCCACACATACCGTTTTTTTGCCCGAGCGCACCGGTAAGCACATTGTGTATTCTGTATGGCAGCGCGGCGTTGAAGATAGCCCCGAGGCATTTTATGCCTGTGTCGATGTTGATTTTGATAAGGAACCGAGCTCTGACAGCTCGTCTTCTTCAAGCAGTTCTTCCGGCGGTGTTTTTGATACCTGTCAGAGTTTGAGTGAGTGGGAATCGACTTTCCCGACTACACAAGGCAATGAGGTTCAGTTTAACGGTGTTCGCTACACGGCTAATTACTGGACCACCACCAACCCTGAAGAAAACCATGGCAAAGATGACCCATGGATAAATCAGGGCGCATGTATATTCGGTTCATCGAGCAGCTCTAGCAGCTCTGGTGGTGGTAACACCTGTGATGCATACCCTGAGTACCCAAATTGGGCAAATTCGGGTAACGCCAGTAGCGGCGACAAGATGCAAAATGGTGGCAATCTTTATGAGGCCAAGTGGTGGACTACCCAACAACCTGCCATGAATGCAAGTGATTGGGAGTTTGTAGAAGCGTGTGAAGTTATCGGCGGTTCTAGCTCTAGCAGCTCGTCTAGTTCTGGTAGTACTTCTAGCTCTAGCAGCTCGTCTAGTTCTGGTAGTACTTCTAGCAGCAGCTCCAGCTCATCTTCTGGCAGTATTGAACCTGGTACCTTTGTCGTAGTCGGTAGTCATGCTGAAGGCAGTGACGGTGTTATGTGGACTAAGGATCTTCAATTTTCTGGACAAGGCTGGCCTGAAACTAAAGCCGGTTGCGAAAGCTTATCGATGGACGGTTATGACGACTGGCGCATGCCAACGGTGGACGAATTAGACAATGCTCATTGGGACATGATTACATCCGCTGAACAGATATTTACCACACCAAGATATGCCCCTAATGGCACCGAAAATGGCGATGTAGCTGGCACCTATCACTTCTGTGGCTGGAACAAAACTTGGTCTGGTGCAACGCCTACTTTAGGCTGGTTTGGTCCGGCCAATAAAAAAGGAACATTCTGTGTGCGCGGTGCTAGCAACTATGGAGTAGCGCCTGCGTTTGCGGCATCTAATTGTGCTGCAGCGATTGGTGTTACTTACACTGAAGTTAACGATGGTTCATCGTCTAGCTCTTCTTCGAGCAGCAGTTCCAGTAGTTCTTCTTCGAGCAGCAGTTCTAGTAGCTCTTCTTCGAGCTCTAGTGGTTCTTCAGCAGTTAATAACGACTTCAATGGCGATGGTACTGCCGATATTTTCTGGCGCAATACTAACGGCAGTGCAGAAATTGATATAACTAATAGCATGGGTGCTGTTGATCGTACTGAGAGCCTAAACAATAAGGCGAGTGATTGGGCCGCCCAGTTGGGTGATTTCAATGGCGATGGTGCGGTGGATACTCTTTGGCGTGACAGTATGACCGGCGCCGTTAAAGTTGCTATTAGCAATGCTAACGGTAATCAAGGTGCCGTCCATAATATGGCTGCTAAAGGCAGTGCTTGGGAGACCCATATCGGTGACTTTAATGCCGATGGTCGTGACGACATCTTATGGCGCAAGCCATCAGTAGGTACTGTTGTTATAGGCATCAGCGATGCCAATGGTGATCAGGCCCGCCTCGAGTCTTTCTTCGACAAGGGTGCCGCTTGGGAAGTGTTCGTCGGTGACTTTAACGGTGACGGTGGTGACGATATGTTATGGCGTCGCGGCACCGACGGTTCGTCAAAAATTGTCTTCACTAATACCCAGGGCACCCAGCAGTCGGTGGTAAATGCCGTTCCATTTAAGCGTTTCACAGCGTGGGATGTTCAAGTTGCTGACTTCGATGGCGACGGACGTGACGATATCTTCTGGCGCAAGGGCGATGATGGCACTGTTAAAGTTGGCCTAAGTGGTGCAGACGGTAAGCAGAGCTCTTCTGTGACTCACTTCGCCAAGTTTAATGCTTGGGCTGCTGACCTAGCCGATCTTAATGGCGATGGTCGCCACGACATTTTGTGGCGCCGAGCCTCGACAGGTACAGTTAAAGTTGCTATCAGTGGCCCAACAGGTGGTCAGGATCGTGTTGAGAACTTAGCGGATAAATTCTCTGCATGGACTCAGCAGCTGGCCGACTTTAATGGCGATGGTCGTACCGACATCCTTTGGCATAAGCCGGCTAATGGCGATGTTAAACAGGCCATCAGTGATAACTTTGGTAATCAACAGAGTGTGTTGGTTATGCCATCTAAACCTTCGGGTTGGATGCTCGTGCACTAGAGGGAAACCTTAGCGAGTTAAAAACCCGCGCCTCTTTTGGAGGTGCGGGTTTTTTTATGGAAATTTTTGAGCTTAGAGTATTAATGGCTGTTTATAATGCCATTGTAAAATACTGTCTAAATCCTCATAATTTAAAAAATTTGAGTTTTAAAAAATGTCTTTTTTGTCGGCATTACTCGCTGTTGGCGAACTGCAGTTTGCTGCTTGCCGGTTAGATAGGCTTCATTTTTCTGTATCCTTACTTACACCATTAGCCCTTTACGGAAACCTTAATGTTTGATAAATATCAGTCACTGGTAGAGGCCTATCTCAAGGCCTCATCCTTAACCCCGGGTATTTATACCCCCTCTGCAGCGGTTAAATCGGCTGATCTAGTTGCCGTTTTTGTCGGCACTCAGGCGGTGTTGTTAACGGGTGCCAGTTCGGATGCAGGTTCAGTATTGCAAGCTGAAAGCTTCTGCCAGTTGAATGCCTTTGTAGCGGCAATGCAGGTGCTAAAACTTGACGGGCCTATTGAGTATAAAAAGATTAACGGTTCAGACCTTGAATGGCCCGATGTGTGCGAGGCGGTAGTAGCATCAACGTCTGGTGCAGTGGAGGACAGTGCGGGGGAGGGCGACTTAATGATGATTAATTTAACGGCCTATAAAGAACTTACCGTGCTGCTGTGTATTAATACCGAGCTGGCCAGAATAATCGACCCTAAGGCGCCGATGATGGACGATGGTATTTTGACCGCGCAGTTCGGTAGTGACAATGTGCAGGTCTTACAGTTACATTAAAGCATCGATTATTTATAAGACTGAGCATGCTGCTGGGTATAACCTGTAAGTACGCCAGTGCGAAATGAGTTTCTCTAATTACTAATCCTGATTGAGTAAATGTTTATGTCAAAAGTCGTTGTTATCACCGGTGCCAGTCGCGGTATTGGTCTGTCATTTAGCAAACGTTATAAGGCTCAAGGTTTTACAGTTTATGCTCTGTGCCGCAAGGCAACAGTCGAGCTTGAATCTTTACACGTGAATATTATCGATGGCGTTGATGTTGCAACAGATGAGGGCATTGGCAAAATGGTCGCGGCGCTCAAGGGGGTGCCTATCGACCTACTCATCAACAACGCCGGTATTCTAGCTAATGAATCGTTGGGCAGTATTGATAAAAATTCCATTCGCCAGCAGTTTGAGGTTAATGCACTAGCGCCCCTTGTGGTGACAGAAGCCTTGATGGGGCAGTTCTGTGCACACGCTAAATTGGCTATTATTACCAGTCGCATGGGCTCGGTGGCGGATAATACCAGTGGTGGCCGCTATGGTTATCGTATGTCGAAGGCGGCGCTGAATATAGCTTCTGTGTCTCTGGCACAGGATTTAAAATCTATCGGCGTGGCGGTGGCGATTTTACACCCCGGGTTAGTAGGCACTGAAATGATCGGTGGCTATGGCGATATTACCCCAGATCAAGCCGCTGAGCGCTTGGTTCAACGTATAGAAGAGCTGACACTTGCCACTAGTGGTACTTTCTGGCATTCCAATGGCGAAGTCTTGCCCTGGTAATTGAATTTTATGTTTGCCCAAGCTCAACGCTATTTTCCGGGGTTGTTAACCTGCGCGACCATTGCCATGGCCTCGACCTTTATTGCCGAGCACTATGGCGGTCCGGTGATGTTGTTCGCACTGTTATTTGGCACCGCCTTTCATTTTTTGTTAGAAAGTCCGCGCTGCGCGGTCGGTATTGAGTTTTGTGCCACCACGCTATTGCGCCTTGGTGTTGCTCTGTTGGGTTTTCGGATTACCTTTGAGCAGATAGCAAACCTGGGTTACATGCCTATCGCGATAGTTTTAGCCTCGGTGATATTGACTATCGCGGTGGGTATTTTAGTGGCGCGCCTGCTGGGTTTGTCGATTTTTCTGGGCATATTAGCCAGCTGCTCTGTGGCTATTTGCGGCGCATCGGCCGCGTTGGCGGTGGCGGCTATTCTGCCTTTATACAAGGACAAAGAGCGCGACACACTGTTTGTGGTGGTAATTGTTACAGCATTGTCGACTATAGCAATGATCTTCTATCCAGTGTTGGTGCAAAATATCGGCCTTAGCTCAAATCAGATGGGTGTTTTTCTCGGTGGCACTATTCACGATGTGGCACAGGTAGTCGGTGCGGGCTACAGTATTTCTGATCCGGTGGGTGATGTTGCCACCGTGATTAAGCTATTTCGTGTGGCGCTGTTGGTACCGGTGGTGATCTTCTTTTCACTGCTGTTGCGCAAGCATCATCCGCAACACGCTTCGCGTTCGATGCTGCAAATAGTGCCGGTTTTTCTTATTGCCTTCTCGCTATTTGTGGTCATTAACAGTATCGGGTTGGTGCCAGCAGTGCTTGCCGAGGGCTTATCCGATCTGTCGCGTTGGTTATTGGTGCTGGCGATAGCGGCGCTGGGTGTTAAGACGTCGTTTCAGACGCTGGGGCAGGTGGGCATTAAGCCTATAGTACTTATGGTTGTTGGTACCTTGATATTGGCGCTATTGGTGTGGCTGGCTGAATTTTTTTTAATGGCCGCGACTGTACGCTAAAGACTTTAGTCAGCAACTCGGCGCTAACGGGGGGAGGGGGAGCGGTTGGCGATCTGTTCGGCTTGCTGGTTACTAATACACATTGGTTGAATGCAGGGCCAGTGAACCTCGGCTGTACCCTTCATGATTAGGGCGGCAACCAGATGTTCTGCTGCGCAATACTGCACGGCGCATTGGGCAGTGTTATTTTGGTTCATGTTTTTGCTGGATTGCTGTGTCTAGGTTTAATTTTAGCTTATTTTCAGACTGTTACAGGCCGACTAAGTGGGCTTAGTTTTCTGAGTGTTAACCCGCTGGGAAGCTTATGATTGACTCCGCTGCGGGTAGGTAGCCGCTCCGGCAATGTTGGTTGTCAGTGTTTGCTTGCGTACGTGAGTATGGTTCTAGCTTAGGTAAATTTAGAGGTGATTGTGGGCGATGTTATTCCGTTTAAGCGCAAAACTGCTTGGCAAAAACACAAGGGCAGTAGTCTCTGTCGTGATGGTTTTCACAAGTGGAAGTTAATTACCGATAATAAATTTGACAGTCGTCAAGGCAAGTTGGTGTGTGTGTATAAATGCCAGCGCTGTGACGCCGATAAAACAGAGGCCAAGTAGTTGGCAGGAGAGCTAAAAAAGCCAGACTCTTGAGAAGAGTCTGGCTATAAAGGGTTGTCTCTTATAATGTCACTAGCTGGCTGATTATGCCCAGCTTAGCAACATATTAACGCTTATTTTTTTATCAATATAACTCTTAAACGTTATTATTCTGGCTGCCAATTTTTGGCTGTGCGCATTTCGAAAATAGCCTCGTTAGCGGCTTGTTGGGCGCAAATGTTGCGATGACTTTTTTCCTGTTTGCGACGGTCGCGGCGGCTGCGTACTTCTCGCAATGTCAGGGTCATTTTTTCTCGAACTTTTTTCACCAAATGCTTCATTAAGTTGTACCTCTAATCTGATCGAAAGCGGTCTTAACTGACGCTACACTACGGTCAAACCAACTTGCTCCCGCTGTTTTTCAGCTTCGAGTATTTTTTCGTCTTGAATTCGATTGTAAATCTCCTCGCGGTGCACGGAGACCTCTTTCGGGGCATCAACGCCAATGCGTACTTGATTGCCTTTAATACCGAGAACAGTCGCGGTAACATCATCGCCAATCATAATGGCTTCACCGATTCGTCTAGTGAGTATCAACATAGTCAATTTCCTTTGGTTTCCTTTGAAGTCGAATTAATTATGCTATTCAAAGGGCTTGGTCGGAAGTGACTACTGCTTATGTTAGATATGCCCAAAAGGAATGGCCACCGGAGGAACTTTTTTAAGGTATAAAAAAAGGCCGACGCCCTAGTTAGGGCGTCGGCCTTTCAGGCTACTGGTTGAGTTTAGTGATTGCAGCTTTCGCTGTGCACATGCTCTTCCTCTGGCGTATCAGCATCGCAGCTATCGCCAGTGGCGTGAATATGGCCGTGCTCAATTTCAGTGGCTGTAGCTTCGCGAACTTCAACTACTTCAATATCGAAGTGCAGTTCAACGCCTGCCAGAGGGTGATTGCCGTCAATGGTGACTGTTTCATCGGACAGTTCAATAACTTCGACAACTTGCATGCCGTTGTCAGTTTCGGCATGAAATTCCATGCCAACTTTGATTTCATCAACGCCACCAAATGATGCGCGCGGCAGCTCTTGTACCATGGCGGCCTCTTTATGACCGTAGCCGTCCTCAGGAGTCACAACAACGCTGAGTTTGTCGCCAGCGGCCTTGCCGATTAATTCTTTTTCCAGACCCGGTACCAAGTTAGCGGCTCCGTGCAGGTATGGCATAGGTTCTTGGCCTTCGGAACTGTCGATAATCTGACCTTCGCTGTCGGTCAGTTTGTAGTGAATAACGGCAACTTTTTGATCGGCGATTTTCATAGTAAATATCTCTGTAATAGGTATAGATTAGCTTTAAACGCTGGTGTCGATTTGATAGCCGTTGTTTGGCAGCACTTTATTATCGAGCACTGCTAGATTGTCTTTCATCGTTAAACGCTGCAGGGCAAACCACTTAACGGCCAGCGGGTAGATCACGTGTTCTTGCGCTTGCACGCGCTTGGCGAGACTGTTGGCATCGTCATCTAGTAGTACCGGCACTCGAGCCTGAATAGCGATTGGGCCGCCATCGAGCTCGGCGGTAACAAAGTGGACGCTGACACCATGCTCGCTGTCGGCGGCATCTAATGCGCGCTGATGAGTGTGTAACCCCTGATACTTAGGCAGCAGTGATGGGTGGATGTTGAGCATACGTCCGACATAATGGCCGGTAAACTGCGGCGTCAAGATGCGCATAAAACCGGCCAGAACTATCAGCTCGGCATCGAAACTGTCGATCAAATTCATTAGTGATGCGTCAAAGTCATCGCGGCTGTCGAAATTTTTGTGATCGAGTAGCTCGGCGCTAATACCATTGTCGCGGGCGCGATCGAGGCCTTTTACGCCGGGACGGTTGCTGATAACGGCGGCAATTTCGATCGGCAGCGAGCCGTCTTGCTGGCCATCGATCAGCGCTTGCAAATTAGAACCGCCGCCTGAGACCAGCACCACGACTTTCATCTTAGTGTTTTGCTCGCTCACGCTTACAGACCCAACAACTCAACTTGTTCTTCGCCTACTGCGGCGTCGGCAATATGGCCAACGACAAAGGCTTCTTCGCCGCAGTCGGTCAGTAGCGCCAAAGCGGCCTCTTTTTCAGCTGCGGGAACGGCGATTACCATGCCCAGACCGCAGTTAAAGGTACGATACATCTCGCTGGCTTCAACGTTGCCATGTTTTTGTAGCCACTTAAATACGTCTGGCAGCTCCCAGCTGTTGAGGTCGATAACAGCCTTGGCATTGTCGGGCAGTACGCGCGGAATGTTCTCGGTTAAACCGCCGCCGGTGATGTGACTCATGGCGTGAACTTTGGACTCTTTGATCAGCTTCAATACAGACTTGACGTAGATACGGGTTGGCGCCATGAGTGCGTCGCCAAGTTCAGCGTCCACTTTCTGACCCGAGACTTCGATGATCTTGCGAATCAATGAGTAGCCGTTGGAGTGCGGACCGCTCGACGCTAATGCAATGAGTACGTCGCCTGCGGCAACTTCACTGCCGTCTAAAATCTCATCTTTTTCTACCACGCCAACACAGAAACCGGCTAGGTCATAGTCTTCGCCTTCGTACATGCCCGGCATTTCAGCGGTTTCGCCGCCGACCAAGGAACAGCCCGATAGCTCGCAACCATCGCCGATGCCGGAAACTACCGCGCTGGCAACGTCGACATTGAGCTTGCCAGTGGCGTAGTAGTCGAGGAAGAACAGTGGCTCTGCGCCGGCGACAATCAGGTCGTTTACGCACATGGCAACCAGATCGATCCCGATGGTGTCATGCTTGTTCAAATCCATGGCTAAACGCAGCTTGGTGCCAACACCATCGGTGCCGCTGACCAATACTGGCTTTTTGTAGCCCTCTGGCAGCTCGCATAGCGCGCCGAAACCACCGAGACCGGCCATTACTTCTGGGCGGCGGGTGCGCTTGGCAACACCTTTAATGCGTTCTACCAGGGCGTTACCCGCATCGATATCAACACCGGCGTCTTTATAGCTCAGGGAAGTCTTGGAATCTGTCATAGCAATGAGGTCTGTGTAGATTAAAAAGAAGATTAAAAAGAAGGTTAAAAAGATGATTAAATTTGGCCGTCATTCTAACACTGAAGCGAGTGCCAGTCATATAGAACCTGTTGCGGTTATATGTGTGCGTTTAAATGGTTATCGGGTGGGCAATGAGTTGTTACAATACTGACCCTACATACTTGCTAATTGAGAAAACTGTTAGATGCTAACTCATACACGTAGCCTCGCTTTGCTGACCTTTTTACTGCTTACGGTAACGGCTTTATCGGCCATGGCAGAGGAAACTATTGACCTCTATCGCACCCAAATACTGGTTAAGTCCCAGAACGAGGAGGACCGCAATGCCGCTATTAGTAACAGTCTGGCTAATATTGTGGTGCGTATCTCGGGCCGCCGCGACAGTCTGAAACAGCCGCTTATTAAACGGGCACTGCAGCGTTCAGGGCCATATTTGTCATCATTTAGCTATGGCAAAAGCGATCAGATACTTGCCCAAGGCGAGGTCGAAATAGTAGCCACAGAGTTAACCCTGAAGTTTTCGGTTTCTGCTGTGGATGCGCTTTTACGCCGTGCTGAATTGCCTTTTTGGCCCGCCAGTCGCCCCAGCGTATTGCTGTGGCTGGTACAAGATGATCGCATTGATGGCCGCCTGTACAGTACCGATGGCGACTACTTACAGGTTATTAAACGCGCCGCTGCTGGGCGTGGTTTGCCCTTAAAGCAACCGCTGCTGGATCTCGAAGATCAGATGCGAGTGTCGGTTGACGATTTATGGAATTTTAATAGCGACTCAATTCAGGCCGCGTCAAAACGTTACGGCGCCGATATTGTCGTGGTGGGGCGTTTCTCTGAAATTTCACGCGGCGGTCAGTCTAGGTGGTTCGCCAATTGGCAAATATTGCGCGCCGATGGCGACAGCTTGCTTGAGACCGAAGGTAAGACTGCGGCGGCGGCTCTACTTGAGGGTGTTGAACGTGTAGCCGATGATTTGGCGGCTCGCTATGCGATTGTTATGGCTGATAGCCTCGACAGCGCCTTGACACTGCAGTTGTCGGGCGTGGGCGATTTTGCCGCCTATGCTGAGGCAATCGATTATTTGGAAGCTTTACCCATGGTGACTAGCGCCCGACCTACTTATGTATCGGGTCAACAGCTTTGGTTGAGCCTAACAACAGAAGGCGATTTGGAATTATTTTTAAACACTCTGCAGCAGGGGCAAAAGTTATTGCCTCCCGCGACGACAAGTCTTAATAGCGACCTTAATAATACTCGTTATACCCCAGCGGGCAGTGTTGATAATCCGCTGCAGTACTTTTGGCAGGCGCGGCTTAAAGGCAGCATAAATGCCGCAGATAGTGTTGTAGACGGTATCGAAAAGAATGCCGAAGAGAGTGTTGTAGACGGTGCCGAAAAGAATGCCGAAGCGAGTGCCGTTGATCGCGGCGCGGTGACTACCCTTCAGTCACTTGACGCCGAGCAAGATCTTTTACCGGCGCTTGTTCCTAATGACTAATAGCGGCCCACAGCAGTTATCGCTGGGTATTTCGCACATTGACGATGCCACCTTCGACAACTTTTATCTTGCCTCTACCTCGCCCAATGGCATTGCAGTGGCGGCGGTGCGTCAGCAGTTCGCGCCGCTGGGAGAAAAGTTTATTTATCTCTGGGGCGGTTCCGGCGCCGGTCTCACGCACTTGTTGCAAGCAGCGTGTCATCAGGCGCAAGAGCAGGGTCACAGGATTCAATACTTACCGCTTGGCACTATGCTCGGTTTTGAGCCACAGCACTTGCTGGAAGGCTTGGATTCGCAGGACTTAGTCTGTTTGGATGATTTGCAGTTGGTGATCGGCAAAGCCGACTGGGAGCTGGCTATATTTCATCTGTTCAACCGTCTGCGCGACAGCGGTAAACAATTGTTGCTGGCGGCTAATCTCGGCCCCCACCAGCTGGCTATTGAGTTGCCCGATTTACGCTCGCGGCTACACAGCGGAATCAGCTTTGGCTTACAGCAGCTCAATGATCAGGAAAAATGCGCGGCACTACAGGAGCGCGCATTACGGCGAGGACTGGAACTGACTCTGGAAGTGGCGAAGTTTATTCTCACTCGCGCTTCACGCGATATGAACGAGCTGTTTCACAGTCTCAGCAAGCTCGATGACGCCTCGCTGGCGGAGCAGCGCAAATTAACCATACCCTTCGTTAAGCAAGTGCTCGGTCTCTAGCGGCCCTTAAAACCCTGTTTCGCTTTTTTGATCGCACGACTGTAACGGGCTCGATCAATTTTTTATCGTGTTAGCCCTTCAGCAGCAGATGCATTTTCGCTTTGCCGTTTAGCTTTAATGCCTTTATCTCTTAGGCATACTGTTCAGCTGACTTTTTTAGTTGAGTGCTTTACTGGCACAGGCGATTTTGGCGCTGGTGATTTAAGCTCGATTGCAATCACGCTTTGGCTTTTGGCTGGTTATCAGGGGCCGTCATTCGGCTAATGCAAAGCCTGAACAGGTGGTTGGTGTGTGGCGTGAGCTCAAACTTTGTAGTGTGAAATGTGTGAAAATTTAATACCGAGAGGGTGAAAGTTATCAGCGGTTTTTTTGACATTACGTGATCTTTATCACAAGCACACCGCATTATAATGGCTGTTTGTTGCAGGCCAGAGAATACTGCACTACCTTTAACTGGAAGAAAATCTATGAAAGTAACATCGGGCTAACATTATGGATGTGATTATGGCTAAGAAATGGCCGCGCTCATGGGGTATGACCTTGGCGCTGAGCACGGGTTTATTGACAAATTATTTATTGTTTTCGTCCTTGTTACAGTAGCCGAGGGTATGGCCATCAGAAAAAGCCGCTATCAAACGATAGCGGCTTTTTTGGTTAATTACGCCACACCATGTCCCACGGCAGCCTGCCAAATACTGTACCACTGCTCGTGCTCTATGGTGATATTTAGGGCTTTGACTGCGCTGCGATAGCGTTCGATGTTACTGCTGCCCAGTAGTGGCAGTATTTTTGCCGGGTGGGCTAGAACCCAAGCGTACACCACCTGGTCGATACTGTCGGCGCCGACAGCATGCATAACATCAGTTAAGGCCAGCAGTAAACGTTGCGACCTTTCGGTTTCCCCTTTAAGTAAGACACCCCCACCGAGGCAAGACCAGGCCATTACTGAAAACTGCTGTATTTGCGACTGCTCAAATACTCCCGATTCTAATGCCGAGAGTTGATAGGGCGAGAATTCAATTTGATTGGTCACCAGCGGGACATCGACCGCGGCCCGCAACAACTCAAACTGCGCCACGCTAAAATTTGAGACACCAAAGTGTTTTACTTTGCCGGCTTCTTTGAGCCTATTAAAGGCGCTGGCTACCTCATCTACCGGCATCAAATAGTCTGGGCGATGCAAGAGCAGCACATCTATATGATCGGTATTTAAATCGCGCAGTGATTGCTCGCAAGATTCGATAATAGTGCTGCCACGACTGTCGTAGTGAGCCGTATTGCGGGCATGCAGCGGACTATTACCGGACGGTTTAATTCCGCACTTAGAAATAATCTGAAGCTGCCGGCGTAACTCCGGCGCCTGTTTAAGTGCGCGACCAAAAATAGCCTCGCTTTGGTAAACCCAGGCATGATCGACCGTGCTGATACCCAATGCGATATGTTGCTCGATAAAGCTAAGCAGTTGTTCGGTGGAAAAACCCCATTGTTGCAGGCGCCAGTAGCCGGCAATCATAGGGGATAAGTCGGGAGTGTTTGAGGGTGTTGTCATAATATTAGCGTTTCAGTTTATGGTCGAAACCGTCGGTAAAAAATAGCATTTGGTATTTGATGGCACGGCGCCAGTAATTCCAATTGTGGCCGCCGGGACGCTCGCTATAATCGTGGGCAATATTCAACTTGAGCAGTTTTTGATGCAGAGCGCGGTGAGTGTCTATAAAAAAATCATCGACGCCACAGTCCAGCGTTATATCTAAAGCCGAGGAAAAAAAACGGTGGCTGTTGTTGATAATAGCTCGGCTGTTCCAATAGATTTTATTCTCGCTTGGCGAGCCGAAAACGTCACTCAACTGCCAGTGCTGATGAAACGGCCGCGGGTCGACGCCGCCGCTAATGCTGCCGGCTGCACCAAATAATATACTGTGGTTGAGGGCGATATTCAGTGCGCCAAAGCCACCCATGCTGAAACCAGATATTGCGCGAGCGTTTTTTTGGTTGATGCTGCGATAATGCTTATCGATGTAACCGATCACATCTTTATAGATGTAGGTTTCAAAGCGAGAGTTTGTTTTCACTGGACTGTCGATGTACCAGCTACCGACATTTCCATCGGGCATAACAATAATAAGTTGGTGCTGATCGGCCAACGCTTCCACCTCAGAGTTTTTGGCCCAACCTAGATAATTACCGCCGTAGCCGTGCAGTAAGTACACCACAGGATAGCGTTTGTTGCTCAGTGAGTAGCTGTCTGGCATTACCACTGTAGCCGGGTAGCTTTTGTTCATGCTGGCGCTAGGAATTGATACCACTGTAGTTTTAAAGGCTAAAGATGAGTTAGCCCCCACTATTAGCAACAGCGCTATTAAGTATTTAACGATCATACTAAACCTTTATTTAATTAAACCGGCAGTTAACTACTGAGCAGGCGTCGGCCCTCGGCGGCAAAGCCCGAACCAACTTCGGCGTAGTAGTTGAACACCGCATCGGCACCGAAATCGAGCAGTTGGGCGCGGTGGTCTTCAAATTGGGCGATGGCGGCGATGCGGCCGCGAAATTGGCATAGTTGCAACTGCTGAATAATATTTTTCATGTCATTCACCGACGGTACCGTCAACATAATAAGGCGAACTTTGTCCAAATCAAGCTGCTCCCAAAACTCGATATCTTCGGCATCGGCCAACATTACTTGATGGCCTCTGGTTTTCAGTTTTTTGATGCGCTCGGAATCCGCATCGAGTCCCCAAACCCCATTGCCGTGCTCGGCATGCAAACTGGTGTAGGTGCCGCAGCCAACACGGCCCATACCGACAATTAAAACTTCTGCGCTATTGGGTACATCGGGGCCTGGTAGGTCGGGGCAGGCACTGGCATTGGTACTGCGCCTTTGCAGACGTGCGATTCGGTTTTTGTGGCGGGCATAAATATTGTGTGCATCTTTGTATAAATAGCTGCTGACAATAAACGACAGCGATACCGCCAGAGCAATGGCCACTAGCCAATCCGTCGACAACCATCCCAGCGCAACACTGGTCGTGGCCACAATCAGTCCAAATTCACTGAAATTCATTAGCGCCAAACTAGCCAGAAAAGCGGTGCGGGCACGCAGTTTAAACAGCACCAACAAAGCAAAGAAAAGCGCAAATTTAACTGGCAACAGTAGACTCAGGCCCGCGGCAATAGCCAGTGCCTCCCAGCTGGGCAGGGCAGTAAAACCGATGGAGAGAAAAAATCCGATTAAAAATATATCCTTAAAGCCCATCAGCGATTTGTACAACTCGTTGGCCTTACTGTGCGATGCGAGCAACATACCAAAAATTAGCGCGCCTAAGTCGCCTTTTAGGTCTACCGCATAAAACAGCTGGGAGCCGCCCAGCGCGAGAAAAAAACCGACTAAAATTAGTAGCTCACCATGACCGCTCAGCTTGAGCAGGCGGCCAAGTAGCGGCCGAATAAACAGCAGTAGCACTAGCGCCAGCGCCCAGAGGCTGGGAGTCACCCCAGTGGCTAACACTAGAAAAATGACGGCGGCGATATCTTGAATAACCAGTATGCCGATAGAGAGTTTGCCGTGACGAATTTTAAGTTCGGATTTTTCCTCCAGCACTTTAACCACACAGACCGTGGAACTGAAGCTTAAGGCGAAGCCGATTAATAGCGCGGTTTGCCAGTCGAGCTGGAACAGCGCCAGACTACTGAGCAGAGACACGGCGAATACCAGCAGAGCAATAAACCCAGACCATGCCAGCATATGGATTGAGGTGGTGCCCCAAACCTCGCGCTGAGCCAAATCTTTAACGTTAAGTTTGAGACCGATGGTAAACAGCAGCAGGGTAATGCCGAGGTCGGAGATGGTCTCCATACTGGCAACCGGTTCTACCCCAAAAGCGTGCAAACCAAAGCCCGCCGCCAAATAGCCTACTAGTGGCGGGAGCCCCAGTTGTTTGACACCGAGACCGAAAATAAAAGCAACTAAAAGTGAGAGAAAATCCATTAACTTAATCTATGTTTATTGATAGTAAAATTTATTGCGTACACAGTGTTACATCAGGGGGCTACGCAGCCAGTACATTGCACATAAACCCCGCGCGGATCGTTCATCGCATCGAACTGTTTAAAGGGTTCAATAATAGGTGCTAATGCGTGCCGTAAGCTGGCGGGGGCAAAACTGTTAATCAACTGCTTAGGCGCCAGAGACCGTACGCTATCGGCTGTGGCCAGCTGTTGCAAAAACGCCTCGGCAGGGGACAGTGTCTTACGCACCTCGAACACTTCATACTGTTTAAGCTTGGCGAGTTGTGCGGCGGCGTTGATGGCGTCGTCGAGATAGCCGAGCTCATCGACTAAATTGATTTTTTGGGCAGCCAGTCCGCTCCATACACGGCCCTGAGCGATCTTATCTATTTCCTCCGGGGTCGATTGGCGTGCGCTGGCGACTAGGTTAATAAAGTTGCCATAGATATGCTCTACCCCCTGCTGAATAACATTGGCGGCTAGTGGTGACAGCGGTCGGTCGAGGCGCATGCTGCCGGCGAGTTTGGTGGTACCGAGGCCGTCGGTGTAAATACCGAGGTTGCCTAAGGTGTTTTCTAGGGTTGGAAAGGCGCCGAAAACGCCAATAGATCCGGTAATAGTGGCGGGGGTAGCAAAGACTTTGTCGCTGGCGGTGGCTATCCAATAGCCACCGGAGGCGGCCACACTGCCCATAGAGACTATCACCGGCATGCCTTGGTCACGGCTGACTTGTATCTGCTCGCGAATAATCTCTGAGGCAAAAGCGCTGCCACCGCCAGAGTCGATTCGCAGGACTAGGGCTTTAATATCATCGTCTTGACGGGCATCGCGAAATAACTGTGCGAGACTGTCCCCGCCGATGGTGCCCTCAGGGTGTACGCCGTCTAAAATTGTCCCCGAGGCGACAATAAGCCCGACTTTATCGCCATAAGGGGGTGCGTTCAAATCAAGTAAATCGTTATATTCACTGAGCTGAATAGCGGCGTAACTCTGCTCCTCGTCGTTCAGGCCAAACTGCTCCTGCAGTCGCAGCACCGTTTTCTGACGATCGCTGAGCCGGTCAACCAAGCCAATGTCGAGCGCCAACTGGGCGCTGTTGCCACTGGCCGCCGCCATTTTCTGGTCGATATTGTTAATGTAGTTGTTGATTGTGTCGGGGCTTAATGCTCGCCTAGTTTCAACCTGAGCGGTGTACATAGCCCACAGCTCTTGTAGCCACTGACCGTTGTGTTCTTTTGAGGCGGCGGACATATTGTCGCGAATATAGGGTTCGACAAAATCTTTATAGGTGCCTACTTTAAAGATATGGTAACTAATTTCTAGCTTATCCAGCGCGCTTTTGTAGTAGTTTCGGTAACTGCCATAGCCGGTTAAAAACAGTGAGCCCTGCGGGTGTAAATGAATTTCATCGGCGAAGCTGGCCAGATAATATTGGTCTTGGCTATAGGTATCGCCAACAGCAATAATAGGTTTGCCCGATTGTTTAAAACGCAGCAGCGCCTGGCCAATTTCGTTGAGCTTACTGATGCCGCCACCCAATAGGTAGCTGGGTTCCAGCACGATGCCGGTGATGCGCGGGTCCGTTGTGGCGGCGTTGATGGCGCGGGTAACATCACGCACTAGGGTTTCTATTTGGTCGGGGCTGTTCTGCTGTAGCACCTGCGTCATAGGGTCGGTATAGCTGCGCTGGTCGACCAGAAAACCACTCGGCGCTATGCGCAACGCGGCTGTATCGGGGAGAGCATCAGTATCGTCGGTGCTAACGGCTGCAAAAATTATGACAATGACCAGCAAAAATAAAATATTAAATAGCGCGTTACGAAGCCAAGTGTAGATATTCCAGATAGCGCTCAAGAAACGCCCTATTAGTCCTGGGCGCTGTTGTTTAGGTTCATTCTGCTGCACATATGCCATGATTTAATCGTCCTTTTCTGCTGAGCTTTGTTCTTGTTCTTGTTCTTGTTCTTGTTCTTGTTCTTGTTCTAGGGTGAAGTATTGCATCCAACGACTGGTAAACATGGCACCATTAAACAGTATCACCGTTAGGACTATTCCGGCCCAATTAATGATACTGCCAGGGTCAGTGCTCAGTTTATCGGCATAGTGAATAAAATAGATCAGCACCACAAAGCAGATCCAGCTGTAGGTGCGAAAACGGCGCTGCAGGATACCGGGCACAAAAATGAGCAGTGGAATACTCTGCAGCAGCCAGTATTTAATTGAGCCATCCGGTGTAAAAATATTGCCTACAGCAATCAATAGCATAAGAGCTGCGTAGCTGAGCAGGCTAGTACCTAGGGCAATTTTAAGTTTAATTCGCAAGTTATTGATCTGTGCTGTCTTCATAACATTCGACTCTCTTAATTAACTAAACCAGAGCGCTGGCGATCTTGGCGACACGTTGCCCTAAAGCCTTACAGAGCACAATCTCATCAGCACTTAAGACGTTATCCGATTCTGCCCCCGCAACATGCGAAGCGCCGTAGGGAGTACCGCCGGTTTGGGTGCGTGTCAGCGCCTGCTCTGAATAGGGCAGGCCGGTAATGAGCATGCCCTGATGCAATAATGGCAGCATCATCGACAATAAAGTACTTTCTTGACCGCCATGCATGCTACTACTGGAAGTAAAAACTGCAGCGGGTTTGTCAATCAAATCGCCGCCGAGCCAGCTGCTAGAGGTACCGTCGATAAAATATTTCAACGGCGCCGCCATATTGCCGAAGCGGGTAGGGCTGCCGAGAATCAAACCGGCACACTGTTTCAGGTCGGCCTCAGTACAGTAAATAGCGCCAACATCGGGTACTGCAGGCTCGGTGGCCTCGGTTACCGGTGACACGGCGGGCACTGTGCGCAGACGCGCCTCTAATCCCTGCAGTTCAACACCGCGAGCAATTTGTTGCGCCATCTCAAAAGTGGCACCAAAGCGGCTGTAGTAAAGAACTAAAATGTAAGGCGTCGTTGATGCTGTCATTAGAGTATGTCCAATACATTTTCGGGCGGGCGGCCTAAAGCGGCTTTGTTGTTAGCGATCACAATTGGGCGCTCGATTAACTTGGGACACTCGATCATGGCGGCAATTAGTGCATCGTCGCTCAGGGACGGGTCTTTTAAATGGTGGGCTTTGTAAGCCTCTTCGCCTGTGCGAAGCAATTCTCGGGCGCTAATGCCCAGCTGTTTGAGCAGAGTTTTTAAAGCGGCTGAGCTCGGTGGTGTGTCAAGGTAGAGTACTATATCAGGGCTGATACCGCGCGCTTCTAATAACGCCAGAGTTTGACGGGATTTAGAACAGCGTGGATTGTGATAGATACTGACCATAGTTACCTCAAATAGTGAACATTGAGTGCTATTGTAATAGAGCTTGTCGCGCTATGCTCTGTTTTGTGTGATGGTAGTTTTATCGGCTCAAACTTTGGGAAAAGTAATGAATAACAAGGCGAATCTTCTATGGCGTTTTTTACCCTATGTGGTCAAGCAATACTTGGCTAAAGAGTGCCAAAAAAACGCCGCAGCGCTTACTTACATGACGCTGTTTGCCATAGTGCCGATGCTGACAGTGGTGTTCTCTGTATTTTCTATGGTGCCTGCATTTCAGTCACTGGGTGGCGATCTTGAAGTGATGATGTTTTCCAACTTACTGCCCGAAACGGGCGTGGAGGTGCAGGAATACTTGGTTACCTTTATGCATCAGGCGCGCAGCCTGTCTTGGGTGGGTGCATTGTTCTTGTTCGCCACCGCCTACTTCATGTTGCGCAATATAGAAAAAGCCTTCAATGGTATTTGGGGCGTATTAAAACCGCGCTCGGGTCTGCCGAGTTTTTTGATTTATTGGGCTATTTTGAGTTTGGGTCCATTGCTGCTTGGAGTGGGTTTAGCGGTCAGCGGCTATTTAGTGACACTGCAAATGGCCGTGACCGAGTATGACCAACTGGGTATTTTAAAGTTTTTACGCTTTTTTCCACTGTTGTTATCGACCGCTATATTCACGCTAATTTTTTCGGCCGTGCCCAATTGCCGGGTGCCCTTTAAACATGCTCTTGCAGGGGGTTTTGCCACTGCTTTTTGTTTTGAGGTACTTAAAGCCGGTTTTGGCATAGCCATGTCGTTTAATGCCTCTAACGGTGTGATCTATGGCGCCTTCGCCGCGGTGCCGATCTTTTTGATGTGGATTTATATCTCTTGGATGATCGTGCTGGGCGGCGCTGTGATGGTGCGCTCATTGACGGCTTTTAAGGTGATTTCTAGTGGCCGTCGCCACCCAGATTTAGTCGCGGCACTGCTGGTGCTGTGGGAGTTTCATCAACATCAGAATCAAGGTGATCAGCTCAAGGTGAGCGAATTGTGGAAGCTGGGTTTAGACTTAGATCAGTGGCAGCTGCTGCGCGTACAGCTTTTAGAGCACAAGGTGATTGCGGCAACCCAGTCGGACAATTATGTCCTTTGTCGCGATCTTAGCCACACATCTCTGCGGCAGTTGGCCGACATTATAGCCATGCCAGCGCAGATGCCAGGCGTCACTGACCATTTGCAAGTTTTCCCTTGGTTTTCCGAGGTGGGCGGACGACTGCAGGCCATTGATCAGTTTGTCGAAGAGCGTTTTGCGGTTTCTATTGCTGAGTTGTTTGCAGTCGAGGGTGAATACCACAGCCCAATGACTGCCGGCGAGAGTGAGCGGCCAGACATACCAGCGGAGCAACTATGCCGTCTAAGCGGTTTAACTGCTGCCGCACCTTCCATTCAAAGCACTGCCCTTGACTCTGTTACTCAGGCGGAACAAAAGCCGCTGCCAGAAATTGATAGCGGAAATACCAAGAGTGACACTTAAACTGCACGGCGGTCGGTTTTTCAGCCCACTATTGGCGCTGTTTATACTGCTATTGACGGGCTGTTTTACGGCAAAAGATTCACCTAAGCTATCTCTTACTAGTGGCGCCACCGTTGACGTGGGAGCCAAACCCTTCTTGTTTATTAACTATTGGGCGCCTTGGTGCAAACCCTGTCATGAAGAGATTCCCGAGTTAAATGCCTTCAGTCACCACGCTCAAATTGCGCTGCTGGGGGTCAACTTTGACGTATTTACAGGCGAGTATTCCGTGTCTGAGCTGCAGGCGCAGGTGGCCAAGCTAAATATTGACTTTGGCGTGCTGGATGGCGCATCAAGTCGCGCGCTAGAGAGCCACTGGCAACTGCCAAGACCCAACGGCCTGCCAACAACTTATATTGTTAGTGCTGAAGGTCAGCTGCTGTCAACATTGCTGGGGCCGCAAACTGAGCAAACCCTGTCTGTTGCCTTAACTCAGGCAAAACAGTTACTGCGCTCGGTTAAATAGGCTTGTATTGGTAATTATGGGGCTAAATTTGAAGGGACTTATCACACTAGGGCCAGAAATTCTTATTCAGCTGTGACTGTTCTAATGCTCATTGGTGATGATGCCAGCATCATCCAAAAGCCATTTATTGCGGCAGGTTTTGGTGTCCTTTATCGGTAATCTGCTGAGCTCAGTGATACAAATTTGTAGCCGTGCAATACTTTTTGTTAACCTCGCTGGGCTGCTAAAATAGATTTTATTGGATTTATGAAGGTTACCGACTTGTGAAATTCTCCCGTTTCGGCGAAAAGTTTGTTGGCACCCGTGCCGGCAGTGAAGACGATGCCGGCATAGTCTCGTTAATGGCCGATTTAGGCGAAGCGCTAAGGGTAAACCCCGAGATGATTTTTATGGGCGGCGGCAACCCCAGCCGTATACCCGAAGTTGAGTCGGTTTTGCGCCAACAATTGCAGGCATTAATTGACGACAAGGAGGCCTGTCATAAAATGTTGGGGGTGTACCAGTCGCCCCAAGGGGATGAACAACTTTTAGAACAGTTGGCTCTGTTATTGCGCGAGGAATTTAACTGGCCCATTAGCGAGAAAAATATCGCCATTGCCAATGGCAGTCAGTCGGCCTTTTTTGTGTTATTCAACCTATTTGCCGGGGTTGATAGTGAGGGTCATAAGCGCAAGATTCAGTTGCCGCTGGCACCGGAGTATTTGGGTTATGCAGACTTGGGCCTGGCAGATGACATGTTTGCCGCGACTCGACCCAATATAGAACTGCTGGACGATAACCTATTTAAATACCGAGTCGATTTTGACGCGCTTAATATTGATGACCACTGTGGCGCTTTGTGTGTGTCGCGGCCCACCAACCCCACCGGCAATGTACTGACCGATGAAGAGATGCGCCATCTCGACAGTTTGGCGCGCAAGGCGGGTATCCCGCTGATTATCGATGGTGCCTACGGCACGCCATTCCCAAATATTATTTTTACCGAGGCCGAGCCGCTGTGGAATGACAATACCATTATGGTGCTGAGTTTATCCAAGCTGGGTTTGCCCGGCGTGCGCACCGGAATTGTTATTGCCAGTGAAGAGGTTATTAGTGCTTTTGCCAGCGCCAATACTATTTTAAGTTTGGCGTGTGGCAACGTGGGTCCAGCATTGGCGAGCGGTTTGTGTCGCGACAAGAACCTGTTAAAGATTAGCCGCCAGTATATTAAGCCTTTTTATCAGGCCAAGGCTGAGTTGGCGTTGGGACTGTTTCGGCGTTATCTGGGTGATTTGCCTTGGCGAATTCATAAGCCCGAGGGCGCCATATTTCTGTGGCTTTGGTTTGAAGGGCTGCCGATCGAGTCCGAAGAGCTTTACCAGCGGTTAAAGACGCGCGGAGTATTGGTGGTGTCGGGGCATCATTTTTTCCCAGGTCTTAACGACCCCGACTGGCGACATAGCCGCGAGTGCATTCGTGTTACCTATTCCCAAGATGCCGAGACTATCGAACGCGGTGTGGCCATTATTGCCGATGAGGTAAAAAAGGCTTACGGAGCGTAGGTGTTAAGGGGGCAAACGGTCTTTTTTCTCCAGTTCTTCGTCGGTGCTGTACTCGGTTGGTCACGTATACCGATACACGCCCGCTCTGTGCGCAGCTTGTTCCTGTATGCAACAGTCGTATCTAAAGAATCAGGCCTAGATGATGCGTGAAAGCTGAACCACCTCCTCTTGCAGCCACCAAGGTAAAAAGTCTGTCCACGACAGTGGATTGCGTCCTAGTGAGGAGGTACTGCGCGCAGCCAGGGACGACTGCATGGATGCAGGAGGTAGAGCAACGCAGGAGCCGTTGCCGAGGAGCAAAAACCGGTGAATAAGCATCTTTACCCTCTTTGCCTAACCCATTTACTCAGGGCATGCGCCTTTGATGTAGCCTATGACTTCGGCCTTGCCGCAAGCAGTACAGTCAGTGGAATGAGTCTTAAGGCTGCCATTAGAGTGTTCGGCACAGACCGGATCATATTGCATAGTACATACCTGCGGACGCGGCTCCTTACATGTGGTCATATCGGCCATCGGGTTGCTGGCACAGGCGGCAAGACTGATAATCGCACCGATGAGAGTGGCTCGAGGTAGAATGGGCATAGTGATCTCGACAATAGTTACGGAGTACTTAGTGAGCCATAAATTATCTTTACTGTCACTGTTAGCCTGCGCCATATTGATTGGCGCTTGCAGCCACTATGACATGCCGGTTGTCGCCGATCTCGACCAGCGCCTGAAAACCCAACTCACCGATAACGGTATTAAACAATTTAGTTTCACTATTGGGCGTATTCGCGTACCGGGAATGGAGGGGCGCCACTCACGAGCAAGCTTTGATAACGGTCGTAAAAAGTATAAAAATCCGGCCCAGCGCAATCGCGATTTAAAAGACTTTGCGCAAACTTTATTGGCGGCAAAGATGCTCGCCAGCGGCTACTGCACTTCGGGTTATATTCTCTACGAAGAACTGCTCAGTGTCGGTAATTACAAGGCGCGCGGCGAGTGTAATGAAGGTGTCAGTATAGATAGTGATAAGCGCGTTAGCCGTTGAAGCTATTCTAAATCAATACGGCGAATAGCCCTTTGTAAAAAATCGATTTTTACTTGTAACTGAGCGCGTCTATCCGCAGCGGCACTGGCGTCGTGCTGGCTCTCTATGCCTTTTAATGTCTGTACCAACCAGCCGCGAATCATCACATAGTGTCGCGTGTCCGTTCCCGCCAGCGCGATATTCTCAAGCGATTCATTTGAAGGATGCGCTATAGCGTAATCGACTTTTTGTACCAGTGCGCCAATGCGCAGGGTTTCAGTTTGGTTCTCAGTGAAAGTGCTGTTGGGGTTTTGATGGGTAGTGCGGATACACCCGTTAAGGCAGAGTAAGAAGCACAAAATAACAGCACTTTTCATTATCGAGTTCCTATTTTTTAATCGCTATTTAGGCGCCAGCCTTATGTTGTTCGGCCACATCAAAAAATTTCCACCGCATCAAGATCTCAATCTTGTAGACCTGAAACGGGCGGTTGCTATGCCCAACGATTATGGCATAAAGCGTACTTTAATTTCTGCGCATGACCGCGCACACAGCCATAGAGTATTAAAAATACTAGCCGTTAAAAAATGACAGCCGTGATACTGATTTCGGCCAGCATGGCTACATGCTTGTCACTAACTACCATACAGCACAGTAGATCATGCAGACGTTTAGTCTTGTTGGAACTCCCGCGCGCACTGCTGACAAATACAGCTTAATAGCTTTTTCTGTTCGGGCACTTGGTCGAGCAGTGCCTTAGAGAACTTTATGCCCTCAGTATGGCACCAGCAGGCGGCAACACCCTGTGTATTGCCACAGGCGTTATCTCGCCGACAAAGAGGGCACAGAGCCAATTCGATAGGGTCAAGCATAGAGTTTCTTGGTTTTCACAGGTTGTCGTGGGTTACCACATTACACAATAGTACTTGCAGAAAATATCCGCTAGGCCGCGCACCTAAACACGGGCCGCCACGGCCCGAGATTCAGATTGCTTGACCGCCATAGCAGTTATATCGATGGTTTATAGAGAACAGTATATTGTTACCTTAGTGCCAATATGGTGCCCTAGTGGTTAGATAACGCTGGGAATGGGAGGCGGTTTATTATCACTGTTTTAGGGTAAAACTGCCGCTCATCTGGGTGGTGTCTTTCGCGAAGACGAGGGTAGCGGTGAGGTTGCCCTGATTATCGGCAGTGCTGAATATTAAACTCATATCGTAATCGCCAGAGGCTATCTCGGTTTTAATCTCACCGCTGTCGGGGTCGCGCCAGCGCAGATGGACGTGAGGCTGGCCATCAGTGAATGAATGGGCGTTAAACTCAAAACGTTTGCCCGCTATGCTTTGCTCTTCATCGGCAAACAAGAAAATCAACAGGCTTGGGTTGGCACTCCAGCTGTCGCCGCTGTATAGCTCCAAGGCCTGTTGATAGCGAGCCTGGGTAAGTTTGACAGCCGTGCCGTGAATGCTGCCATCAATACTGGCAGCAGAGATTGTTTGCTGCTGTTTTTTCAATTGCGCGGCTTTTAGTTCGTTCACTTTTTGCTGATAAATAGAGCCGGCATTTTGCAGTTCTTGACTGAGCTCATTCGAGAGTTCTCGGCCGAGTTCAGCGGCCATCTCAAAGCCTGAGTTGCTGGCCTGCTCGGCAGATTGGCTGATTTCGGCGCTGGCTTTTTCCATCTCACGGGACATTTCATCAATGCTCTGATTGAGCACCTGACCCAGCAGCGAGCCAATGTTGTTGGCTTCTTGACCAAAGGCATCACCAAGATTAGACAAGCTTTGATTCAGCGCTTGACCAAAGCCAGAAAAGGCAGCCGTCATCGCCGCGGGAACAAGAGATTGGGTGGTTTTTGTTACATCAACTTTCCACTGCTTATCCACTTGAGTCAGTACAGTGTTGAACTGGTATTCCAGTGCAGCACCGTTTTGGGTTCCTTTGTGGGTCGTGCTCACCGTGGCAAGGTTGCCCTTGATAACCGTAGCGGTAAATTCACTGTTAAAGTCACCGGTTTTAATCGCTTCGGCTTTGCTCTCTAAGCTTCCGGGTACGGCATAGGTCTGCGCTGTTTTCATATCGCCAGCTTGCACGGCCTTCCAAAACTGTCTGCTAACAACTTCAGGGCTGTCGGTTTTCTCGCAGGCGCTAAGGACCATGGCTGCTATTAGTACCGTCACAACGACAAAATATTTATGCAATACGGACATGGATGCTTACCTTAATAGTACAAAATTATAGGGTGATCTAATCAGTTTACTGCCTGTTGGCCGAGTTGTAACACTCAATCTATTGCGACAGTTCTATGTCTTCAGTTCTATGGCTTTATTGTCAGTACTTCAGCTGAAGGTTAGCTGAAGTATGTGAGGTTAAATTTTTATAAAGAGTTATTGGTGTGCAAAAATGCAGTGTGTTACAGATGCTGCCAAAATGTTTAATAAATTAATAAGTGCTCTTAGCGCCACTTGTCCCAAGCATCCATCACTTTGGAGGAGTAGCGGTAGCGACCATAACGGCCGTTATACCTCGCCAGAGCATTGGCCAAATGCCCATTCGAGCGTTTGCAATCTAAAGAGTCGCTTAACAATAGACGCTTGTTATCTCCACTTGTCCCAAGCATCCATCACTTTGGAGGAGTAGCGGTAGCGACCATAACGGCCGTTATACCTCGCCAGAGCATTGGCCAAATGCCCATTCGAGCGTTTGCAATCTAAAGAGTCGCTTAACAATAGACGCTTGTTATCTCCACTTGTCCCAAGCATCCATCACTTTGGAGGAGTAGCGGTAGCTACCATAACTGCCGTTATACCTCGCCAGAGCATTGGCCAAATGCCCATTCGAACGTTTGATGTAATGCTTAAGAATGGTGCAGCCATAGCGCAGGTTGGTTTCTAAATCGGTAAGATTGTCTTCGGGGCGGCCAATTTCGTTTTTCCAAAACGGCATCACCTGCATCATTCCTTGGGCGCCAGCGCTGGAAACTGCATAGAGTTTAAAGTGGCTTTCCACCTCGATCAGTGCCAATACCACTTCCGGATTTAACTCGGCACGGGTGGCTGCGCGGTGAATACTGCGCAGCAGGTTCAGGCGTGTTTCGGGGTCCTTGTGGTAGCGCGCCATGCGGTTAGACTTGTCCATAAGCCACACCTCGGCATCGAAACGATCTTCAAAGCTGTCGGCGGCCTCGACGGCCGCTTTTAGGTGCTGACGCAGTTCATCGTCAACTTCAAATGCAGGTGCAGCGGCACTTGAAACTACGGTTAGCAGCAGAGCTAAGCCGCCAAGAAAAACAGCACAGCAACGCAACATATTAGGCCTGTAGTTTAGCGATTAACGTGTCGAGTAGGTCGGCTTCAGGAATTTCCGATTTCTCGGCATCGCGACGGCCCTTGTATTCAATCATGCCCTTGTCTAAGCCTTTGTCGCCAATCACGATGCGGTGTGGAATGCCCACCAACTCGGTGTTGGCCAGCATCACGCCAAGGCGCGCTTTGGACTCATCCATAAACAGCACTTCAATACCTGCGTTGGTGAGCGCGGTGTACAGCGTTTCGCACTTGTCGCGCACAGCCTCGGATTTGTGCATATTAATGGGCACAATTGCTATTTGAAACGGTGCAATCGCATTGGGCCAAATAATGCCATTGTCGTCGAAGTTTTGTTCGATGGCGGCCGCGACCACGCGGGATACACCGATACCATAACAACCCATAAGCATCGGCTTTTGCTTGCCATTATTGTCCAAAATGGTGGCATTCATAGCCTCTGAGTACTTGGTGCCAAGCTGGAAGATATGGCCGACTTCAATACCGCGAGCAATGTCTAAGGTACCTGCACCGCAGGGGCTTGGGTCACCGGCAACGACATTGCGCAGGTCTTCGATGCGCTGGGCGACTAAATCGCGGCTCCAGTTTACGCCGGTCAAGTGGCTGCCGTCTTTGTTGGCGCCGCAGGCAAAGTTAGCAACATGAGCGGCGGCGCGATCGACAATAACGTCAATCTCTAAGCCTACCGGTCCCAGTGAACCAACGCCGGCACCTAATTCGTCTTTAATACGCGCTTCTGGGGCAAATTCCAGTGGGCTGGTAACACCGGCCAACTGTTCGGCCTTAAGTTCATTTAACGCGTGGTCGCCGCGCAATACCAAAGCGATCAGCGGCGCTGGTCCCTCGGCATCATCGGCTTGCTCACCCAGAACAATTAATGTCTTCAGGGTTTGTTGAGGGGCAATATCTAAGAAAGCGGCAACATCGTCGATGTTGTGTTGGTCAGGGGTTGCGACCTCAGTTTTGTCTGCGGTGGCATCTGGGCGCTCGCCAGTGGGCGCTAGAGCCTCGGCCTTTTCGACGTTGGCCGCGTAGTCAGAGCTGTCGCTAAAGACAATGGCATCTTCACCACTTTGAGCCAGTACATGGAACTCGTGCGAGACGGCGCCCCCGATAGAGCCAGTATCGGCGATTACCGGGCGGTAGCTCAAACCAATACGGTCAAAAATATTGCAGTAGGCTTGATGCATCTTATCGTAAGTCTGTTGCAGGCAGTCGCCACTGGCATGGAAGGAATAGGCATCTTTCATGGTGAATTCACGCGCGCGCATTATGCCAAAGCGCGGACGAACTTCGTCGCGGAACTTGGTTTGAATTTGATAAAAAGTGGCCGGTAGTTGCTTATAACTGTTGATTTCGCCGCGCACCAGGTCGGTAACTACCTCTTCGTGAGTGGGGCCTAGGCAAAACTCACGGTTATGACGATCTTTAATACGCAACAGTTCTGAACCGTATTCCTGCCAGCGGCCAGACTCAGTCCATAGCTCTGACGGCTGCACGACAGGCATCAATACTTCCTGAGCGTTAGAGCGGTCCATCTCCTCGCGCACGATCTTTTCAACCTTGCGCAGTACACGCAGGCCCATTGGTAACCAGTTATAAAGACCCGAGGCCATTTTTCTCACGAGACCCGCGCGTAGCATCAATTGATGACTGATAACTTCAGCATCGGCAGGAGTTTCTTTTTGAGTGGCGATAAGGAATTGACTGGCGCGCATAGGAATAGTGTCTTGTTAACTTGTAAAAGGGAGCAATTTTGATAAGACTTAAGGTGTCGCATCACAATATTGGCGCTATTTTACGATGCCAAGATAGCTTGATACAAGAATCCGTTTCATAAAAGGAAATTCTATGTTTAAACTTCATCCACAATTGCAGGCCGACACCGTTATTTTGGGTCGTTTTGAGCTGTCTATGGTGCTGTTGCACAAAGACAGTAACTATCCCTGGTTGCTACTGGTGCCTCAGCGCAACAGCGTTACCGAGATACATCATTTGGGTGAGGGAGAGCGGGTGCAGCTAATGCGAGAATCCTGCCGTTTGTCCGAGATGATGACCGACTTGTTTAACCCAGTAAAAATGAATGTCGCGGCACTGGGCAATGTAGTGCCGCAGCTGCACGTGCACCATGTGGCACGTTTTGAGGCCGACGCAGCCTGGCCCAAGCCGATTTGGGGTATAGCCGATTTGAAATTTTACCCTCAGGCCGAACTCACCGCCTTAGTTGACCGCTTGCGCAATGCCCTTGCCAGCGAAGATTTTGAAGTCATCGATTCGGCCGATGGCATTAGTGGTGTGGCCACTGATGCCGGAGAGGTTATCTTTTAAAGCATCGTGTTTGCTTTTAGATGCACCAAAGTTATGCGGGATTACTGTTCGCATTTAAAGTGTATCGCGCGCCCCCTTTGCTATACGAGGCTCGTCAACTGAGGCATCGGTAGTGGGGGGGCGGTGGTTATGACGATTTTAACGTGCACATGGGCTAGGGAAATAAATGTACGCTGAACTGCTGGCTTTTTTTACTGCTGTCCATAACAAAGATGCCGAGCTTTGTTGCGATATTGTCGATACCGAAGCTAACCTACATTTTGATGAAGGCGAATTAGTCTTCAGTTTAGTTGGTTTGCATCAGACTCTATCGCAGCAGCCGGATTTTCCCGCACTCGGCTATGCGGAATTTCGTCGGCGCCTCTACGCCAGTCGTTTGAATTCAGATCTGGCGGTAATGGGTGCACAAATTGTGGTGATGGCCTCGAGTGGCAAGGTCGATAGCAGCCTCTATCGCCTCACGCAGCTGCCAACAAGCATTCGTTAGCCTTGAAAAATCACCTTTAAACGCCTACTATCGCAGCCCATTATAGGTGCCCAAAATTTTTGGGATAATCGGGAAGTCTGGTACAGCTGATACTTATTGATCTATTCCAGCGCTGCCCCCGCATCGGTAAAAAAGAGTAGCTTGCACAGCCACTGAAGTCGTTAGACTTCGGGAAGGCGCAAGTGACAGCCGTTTTATGTTTATAGACAGCGCTCTCTTTGAGCCCGAATACCGGCCTGTATCAATCAATTTAATTAACATGTGCACGGTGGGTGCCAGAGGTTTTATGTCAACTCAATCTGTAATTAATCAATCCGCAACGGCCGCAACCGCAACCGCTAGCTGGCTGCAAACTGCCGGCGCTATGGCTTTTGGTGTGCTGATTCTTTTCGCGGTGGGCTTTGCGCCTATGGATGTGGCCCATAATGCGGCCCACGACACGCGTCATACACTGGCGTTTCCCTGCCACTAACATTCTGAGATATTTGCCCGATTGCCGCTTTGCTTTCTGGCTGCGTTGATATCCTCTTCAAGCGGTCGTTTATAATGCATAAACATCCTCCTGTGGTTGGATTATGCATACTGAAAGTGAAATGGCTTGCCCGCAAAGATCTCTCGTTTTTTATTATTTAACCAAGCTAGGGCTGTGCACGTTCAAGCTTGATTTAGGTGTGAGCCATGATTTTTCGTAATATTATTTTGACCTCGCTATTGCTCGGCTTGCTGGCCGGCTCGCTGTTAACCCTGCTGCAAATAGTGGCGGTTAACCCGATTATTTTTGCCGCTGAAGCCTATGAAGAAAAAGCAGCGCCCGAGGTTGCCCACAGCCATAGTCACGATCACAGCCACGCTCACAGTCATGATGCCGAAGCTTGGGCACCTGCAGACGGCTTTGAGCGCGGCGGTTATTCTTTTGTCGCCAATGTACTGGCCGCTATCGGTTTTGCCGCCCTGTTGCTGGCCATTATGAGTCAGCTGCAATTACAGCGGCTAACCCAACTCAGCCTGTTGCGAGGCCTACTCTGGGGGCTGGCCGGTTTTGGAGTGTTTTTCCTGATGCCAGCGCTGGGCTTGCCGCCGGAAATTCCAGGTGTTGAAGCCGCCGCTATTGAGCATCGTCAAATCTGGTGGTTGCTGGCTGTGGTAACAGGCATTGCTGGGTTGGCGCTGTTAGCGTTTGCGCCGGTAAAGTACAAACTTATTGGTCCGCTGTTGTTGGCGCTGCCCTTTATTATTGGCGCACCGCATGCTGGCGGGCCCGAGTTTTCACATGCCGATCCGCAGGCCGTAGCAGCCCTAATGGCATTGCACCAAGAGTTTATTGTTGCCAGCGGTCTTAGTAACTTACTCTTTTGGTTGGCGTTGGGGCCGGCAAGCGTGTGGTGTTTACAGCGCTGGATAGTAAAACCCGCGGACTTAAATAAGGCTAACCGCAACAGTGCCATCCATAGCGATACCAACAGTGCCTAGCGCCTCGTCTGACCCCACTTTAGCGCCAAACTATCCCTTTGCTGCCGTTGCGGGACAGGTGCCCTTTAAGTTAGCACTTATTCTCGCGGCTATTAGCCCTAGTATTGGCGGGGTGTTGGTGAGTGGCCCGAGAGGCGCGGCCAAGTCGACACTGGCACGCAGTTTGGCCGACATTCTGCCGCTGCGATGCGATAGTCAGAGCCACCCATTTATTACATTACCGCTGGGTACTGGCGAGGAGATGCTGACCGGGACGCTGGATTTACAAAAAGTTCTCAGCGACAGTCAAGTTAGTTTTAATCCCGGTTTGTTGGCCAAGGCCGACACCGGCGTGCTCTATGTCGATGAAGTTAATTTATTATCCGATACGCTGGTAGATTTATTGCTGGATGTGGCCGCTAGTGGCGTCAACCGAGTGGAGCGCGATGGCATCAGTCACAGTCACAGCTCGCGATTTTTGTTGTTGGGCACCATGAACCCCGATGAGGGCGAATTGCGGCCACAGCTGCAGGACCGTTTTGGTTTGGCGGTAGAGCTGGACAATCAATATAGCCTAGACGAACGCATTGACATAGTGCGCCTGCGCGAACAGTTCGATGGCGATGCCAAGGTTTTTTGTGACCGCTATATCGACGAGCAGCTGCATTTACAACAATCAATCGAGCGAGCCCAAGCGCGCCTGCCGCAAGTCATCTGTGCGGACGAGTGGCGCCGCGCTATCGCCGAACGCTGCACGGCTGCTCATGTCGACGGCTTGCGCGCTGATATTGTCTGGTGCCGAGCAGCCATGGCCCACGCAGCGTGGTGCGGTCGCGACAGTGTGATCGCTGCAGATCTGTCGATGGTGGCAGAGTTAGTGCTTAGCCACAGACGCAAACCTGCGCCGCAAAATCCACCACCGGCAGCGCCGCCGTCGACACCACCGCCTGCGTCGAATTTTCAGCGGCCGCCCGAGCGCGATAGCAACAGCAATGCACCGACCTCGGGTGATTGGGGCCGTATGAAACCGCAGCAGCAGGTAACGGCTGATGCACTTGAATTAGCCTGTAAACCTCTGCTGCCGAGTACACCTGTTCGTCAGCATCGAGCGGATGAGGTTGCGGCTAAGGGCGCCGGGCAGTCAGCCTCAGCCTCTGCGGGCAAGCGAGCGGATGGTTACAGTCGCAGGCCCAATTGGTTTAAGACTCTGGTTAAAAATCGCGGTCAGTGGCCACCATCGAGTTTGAGTTTTTGGCGACAAAAAACCGCCCAGCCGGCGCTGCATTTAATTTTGCTCGACACCTCGGCCTCAACGCTTAAAAACAGTTTATTTGGTCGCGCCAAGGCTGCCGTACTGGCCATTGCTGAACGGGCCTACATCAGCCGAGAGCAATTGCTGTTGCTCGGCTTTGGCAATGGCAAGGTCGAAACGCTGCTGCCGCAGGTGCGCGCGCCCAAGGCTCTGCGGCAGTTGTTAGACAGCATCCCCGCCGCCGGCGGCACGCCTTTACGGCAAGTGTTGCAGCAGGCGCGGGACACTCGCGCCAAGTTGCTGCGTCAGAGTCCAGAACTCCTTACTCGCACCTACCTCATTACCGATGGCCGCACCACCGCGCCACTGGAACAGCTGCCCGAGGTGGGCGATTGTGTACTGGTGGATATCGAATCTTCCAGTATTAAGCGCGGTAAAGGCCAAGCCATTGCCGCGGCTCTTGGTGCGCAATATCTGCCGTTGCCGGCATAGGAAACATTATGACTGACGACTCGACACTGCACGACTCAAAAGCCAGTAGCCACCAAGCTCGCATGGCCGCGCGCAAAGTCGTAATGGACAAAAAAATTGCCAAGGCCACTGAGGAACGTGGCGTCTTGATTCTGCTTAAGGGCAATGGCAAGGGCAAGAGTAGCTCTGCCTTTGGCACTATGGCGCGCAGCGCCGGTCACGGCCAGCGCTGCGGCGTAATTCAGTTTAGCAAGGGGCGCATGGAGACCGGCGAGTACAAGTTTTTTCGCGATCACCCCCTAATCGACTGGAAAGTAATGGGCCACGGTTTTACTTGGGAAACCCAAAGTAAAGAGCGCGATATTGAGGCCGCGCAACAGGCGTGGGCGGCGGCGGAGAAACTGCTGCGAGACGACCGCTACCAGATACTGGTGTTCGACGAGATGAGCTACATGTTCAAGTACGGCTATCTCGATGTCGAGCCGGTAATCGAGGCGTTGAAAAACCGCCCTAAAATGCAAAATGTGATCATTACCGGTCGCACTATGGCCCTGCCACTGCAGGACATCGCCGATACTATTTCTGTGGTGCAAGACGAACGACACGCTTTTCGCTTAGGTGTTAAGGCCCAGCCCGGGATCGAATTTTGAGGGCCGATGGCGAGCAAGCAGTAGCTCTGTGTCCGGCACTATTTTTAACTGCCCCCGCCTCGGGGCAGGGCAAAACCACTATTACCGCGGCTCTGGCACGCCTGCTCACGCGGCAGGGCAAAAAGGTGCGAGTGTTCAAGACTGGCCCCGATTACCTCGACCCGCAAATTCTGGCTCAGGCCTCAAACGCGCCGGTGGAGCAACTGGACTTGTGGATGGCCGGTGAGGCCTACTGTCAGCAGATGCTTTATTGGGCCGCCACCGAGTGCGATCTGATTTTGATTGAGGGGGCCATGGGCATGTTCGATGGCGATCCTTCAAGTGCTGATTTGGCCGCGCGCTTCGGTATTCCTATGGCCATTGTCATGGATGTAAAAGGCATGGCGCAAACCGCCGCCGCGGTGGCAACCGGTCTGGCTAATTATCGCAGCGATATTAATGTGTTTGGCCTTATCGCTAACAACTGCGGCACCGAGCGCCACGCCGAATTAATTCGCAATGCGCTGCCCCCGTCACTGGCTTTACTGGCCACCTTAAAACGCTCAGAGACGGTAGCTTTACCCGAGCGCCACCTAGGCTTGGTGCAGGCTGAAGAGGTGCGTGATGAGTTGGAACTGCGTTTTGCCGCCGGCGCCGACTGGCTTGAAGAGGCGGGTTTGTTGGCGGCAATTACTCAACTAACGCCGGTGACTTTTACGGCCGCGCCGGTTCCCGCCATCGAACCCAGTCTTCAGGGTGTTACTATTGGCATCGCTCGGGACTCCGCTTTTAGTTTTATTTACGACGCCAATTTGCGTCTATTGCGTAAACTGGGGGCGCAGGTGATATTTTTCTCGCCCCTGCATGATGCCATACTGCCCGAAGTTGACGCGCTCTGGCTGCCGGGCGGTTACCCTGAATTACACGCAGCAACCCTTGCTGATAACACCGATTTACACCGTCAAATTCAACGTTTTTACCGCACTGGCAAACCTATTCTGGCTGAGTGCGGAGGCTTTCTCTACAGCCTGCAAACGCTCACAGATTTGGATGAATGCCAGCACACCATGCTGGGGTTGCTCGACGGTCATGGGGCCATGCGTGGCAAACGCGGTTGTCAGGGCATGCAAACGGCGGTGCTGCCCGAGGGAGACATTCGCGCCCACGCTCATCACCGCTCGCGCAGTGGCGACACCCCAGAGCCGTTGGCTCACGGCCGCCGTCAGCATCATCCGGCCCCGGGCGAGGCCATTTTTCGCGTTGGAGGTTTAACCGCCAGTTATTTACATTTATTTTTCCCGTCAAACCCTGGCGCTGTGGCGCAGATCTTCGGCGCAGGCAAGGAAAAACGTACACTCAACCATTAACATTTATGCACTATTAATTCTCGGTTTTGCTCTGGGTTTAATGCAAAATCTAACCGTCGATAATCTGCTGTAGGGTGTCTATGTCGCTTGAAATAGTTCCATTGTTAGCACTGGGTTTTAGTCTGGGTTTAATGCATGCCCTAGATGCCGACCATGTTATGGCCGTGTCCAATCTGAGTAATCAGCGTCCGGGTTTGGCGCGCACTTTGCGTTTTAGCGCGCACTGGGCGCTGGGCCACGGCGGTGTATTACTGCTCAGTGGCGCGCTGCTGTTCAGTTTGGGGTGGGCGCTGCCGCAGGCACTGCAGCGCGCGGCTGAAATGAGTGTCGGTGTGCTGCTGATTGCGCTGGGGCTGTTTTGTTTTTGGCAATTTCGACAGGAAAAAATTCGCTTGGTAGAGCATTGCCACGGCGAGCTGGTGCACACGCATTTGGCGCAAGGCCAAGATGATGAACATGCAAATAATGCAAAACATACCCCAGTGCTGGTTGGCGTGCTGCACGGTTTAGCTGGCAGCGCCCCAGCGCTGGCCTTAGTGCCAGCGGTGGGGCAAGGTCAGCTGAGTGTGGCGCTGGCGTACTTAGTGATATTTTCGGTAGGTGTCATGCTGTCTATGTTGTTGTTTGGCCTTGGTTTTGGTTTTATGCAAAAAACACTGCAGCAGCGCTATCAACAATTGTTTTGTTACAGTCGGCGCTTAATTGCCGCAACCTCCATTGTTATTGGCAGTTACTGGCTAGTGCAAGCACTGTAGATTTAACGGATAAGTTGAGGGATAGCCCGTGTGGCCCGAGAGCAATGAAGGCAAATCACCACTGCGCAGCGGGCTGACTACCGGCAGCTGCGCCACCGCCTGCTGCGTGGCCGCAGCAACATTGCTGCTGCAAGATCAGCACATTACTCTGGTCTCGATAAAACTGCCGCGCGGAAAAATGGTCGAGCTGACGATTGTTAACACCCTTCGCGATCACAACAGCGTCACCACTAGCACCATTAAAGATGCCGGTGACGACCCCGATGTTACCCACGGCGCGCGAGTATTTGTGCGCCTGCAGTTGCGGCCCGAAACCGGGATACGTTTTACCGCTGGCGCCGGTGTCGGCACAGTGACCCGCGACGGTCTGGTGTTGGCGGTGGGTGAGGCGGCGATTAACCCCGTGCCACGGCAGATGATGACAGAACATTTACAGCAGTTGGCGCAGGAGAATCATTACCGCGGTGGCTTCGAGGTTGAAGTGGGGGTGGAGAAGGGCGAACAGTTGGCGTTAAAAACCATGAATTCGCGTCTGGGTATTCTCGGCGGCTTATCCATTTTAGGGACTACCGGTATAGTGCGGCCATTCTCCTGTGCCGCTTATGTTGCTTCAATTCACCAAGGCATCGACGTCGCCAAGGCTAATGGCTTAGAACACATCGCCGCGGCTACTGGCAGCAGCAGCGAGTCGGCGATAACCCGCGAGTACCAGTTGCCCGAAATGGCGCTCATAGAAATGGGCGATTTTGCCGGCGCGGTGCTCAAGTACTTAAAGCGCAAGCCCATTGCCAAGCTCAGCATCTGCGGCGGTTTTGGCAAAATGTGCAAACTGGCCGACGGCAATCTCGACTTGCACAGTCGGGCCTCGAGTATCAACTTTGAATTTCTGGCCGGGCTGGCAAAAGGTCTGGGCGCTGGGCCCGAATTATTACAGGCCGTCGTTACCGCCAACACCAGCATACAAGTATTAAAATTATGCCGTCAGCAAGGGCTGGATTTGGCCAGTGTGGTGTGTCAAAAAGCTCTCCTTAAGGCCCGTTCTGTGGTGCCTGATAGTGTCCAAATCGAAGTCTTAGCCATCGATCGTCAGGGCGTATTTGTCGGCCGAGCGGGTGCCATAGATAACAGCCCGGGAGAGTCACTGTGACGCTGCTCATTTTAGGTGGCACTCTCGATGCTCGGCGTGCAGTCGATGCGCTCTATGCACCACTGCAGCAAATGGGAGTGGATATTATCTACTCTATAGCCGGTTTAGTGCGAGTGCCCGATATGCCCTGCCAAGTGGTTGTGGGTGGTTTTCGTCAGTTTGGTGGCCTGCATAACTACCTGCGAGACAAGGGTATTCGTCTGCTGCTGGATATAACCCATCCCTATGCTGCAACCATGAGCGCCACCGCGGCCGCGGCCAGTCGTGAATGGGGTATTCCTTGCTGGCGTTTTCAGCGCCCGGCCTGGCAACCGCAGAGTGATGACCAATGGTCTGAGTTTAATAACTGGCATGACCTACTGCCGGCGCTCGTCCATAAACGCTCGGTATTTTTAACCGCAGGGCAGTTGCCGGCCGTGGCGCTGCAGGCTTTTGAACAACGCAGTGCCTGCTCAAATCAACAGCTGTGGCTGCGCACAGCGGTTGCCCCAAAACATCAACTTGGTGCCAATATGCACTGGCATAAAGCGATAGGTCCGTTTGCGTTGGCCGCTGAAATAGACTTTATGCGGCGCGGCAAGATTGATGCGCTAGTCACTAAAAACAGTGGTGGCGATTCAACTGCGGCAAAACTAACCGCAGCGCGCGAATTGGGCGTGGCAGTGTTTATGTTGCGCCGGCCCGAACCGGGTTCGGCAGATAAGGTATTTACCGACACCGAAACTTGCCAGCAGCAGGTGCAACAATTTTTTAGCACTCAGCTGAACCTAGGGCAATAAATATTATGAGACCATTGCAGGAATACAATTTTTGCGCATGGCTAAGGCAAAAGCCCGCGCAAATAGGCCGAGCATGGATGACAAATTACTTACTAAGCAGGGTGTCAACGCCGCCACAAGGCAATAGAACAATTAGACAAAGGTCTTATTATGGTTTTTGATTACATCATTGACCCCCAGGGCATCGAAAGTGAAAGTTTTCGCCGCATTCGTCAGGTTACCGATCTGTCTGGTCTCAGCCGAGCACAACAGCAAGTGGTGATGCGTATTGTCCACAGCGTTGGTATGCCCGAAATAGCCGGGCAGGTGCGCTTTAGTGATAACGCCTGTGCGGCTGGCCGCAAGGCTCTGGCAGCTGGCGGCGCTATTCTTTGCGACGTAGAAATGGTTAAGCAGGGCATCACCAAACGCATGGTCGAGGTGGAGCCATTGTGTTTTTTAAATCATATTGATGTGCCCGCGCTGGCAAAATCACGCGGCGAAACTCGCACTATGGCCGCGCTGGATTATTGGCAACCGCAGTTGGCGGGCAGTGTCGTGATGATCGGCAATGCTCCCACGGCACTCTTTCGGTTGCTCGAAATGATTGCACAAGGCCGCGACTCTGGTTTCGGCTCAAATGTAGGGCTACCGGCCCTGATCATCGCCATGCCCGTCGGGTTTGTCGGTGCAGCCGAGTCAAAACAAGCACTGTGGGATGTGCATCAAGAGCTGGGTATAGAATGCATTACTCTACTCGGTAACCAAGGCGGTAGTGCCGTTACAGCGTCGGCCTGTAATGCGCTGCTGCGCTGCAACACAGACGAGTGGTACTAATGAGTGCTTCCAAGTTGATAACCTCTGCGGTCAATATTCATATTATTGGTTTAGGCGTGGCAGCTGCGGCGCCGCTAGATACCCCGGCACTAGCGGCATTGCAGCGCTCTGGTGCGGTCATAGGTTCCGAGCGGCAGTTGCAAACGCTCGCCGCGGCATTAACTCCCGAGCAGCAACAGTATCCGCTGCCAAAATTGTCGCAGTTACCGGCGCTGATTGAAAAAATTGGCGCCCAGCCAAACGTCAGCTCAGTGGCTATTCTCGCCTCTGGCGACCCCCTTTACTTTGGTATAGGGCGCTGGTTTAGCCAAAATTTTAGCCGCCAAGCACTGCATTTTTATCCGGCCGTTTCCAGTATTCAAGCCGCCTGTCATGCACTGGGGTTGTCGCTGCAGGATGTCGATGTGATCAGCTTGCACGGCCGCGCACAAGTCACTATTCGCCGCCAGTTGCAGGCGGGCCGAACGCTGGTACTGTTGACCGATAAAAACAGCCAACCGCAAAAACTGGCGCAAGAATGCCAACACGCCGGATTTCCTGAATCGCGCCTCTGGGTCTGTGAAAAAATGGGCTATGCCGAGCAAAAGGTGCGAGAATTTTCAGTCGCCGAATTGCTCGATACAGACTCCACCAACGCCCCACATTTTGACTCATTGCAGGTAACGGTTATTACCGTGATGGGCGCCGGTTGTTACCTGCCGCGCTTTCCCGGTATCCCCGACACCGATTTCATTACCGACGGCGAGTCCGGCAAAGGCCTGCTCACCAAACGTGAAGTGCGCCTAACTATTTTGTCGTTGTTGCAGCCGGGCCCATCTGACATCGGCTGGGATATTGGCGCGGGCTGTGGCAGTGTTGCGGTTGAATGGGGCTACTGGGCGCCTAAGTCGCAGGTGTTTGCCATAGAACATCACCGCGAGCGGTTTGCGTGCATGCAAGCCAATTGCGAGCGTTTTGGCGTGGTCAATAATGTCACCGCAATTAACGCTCGTGCACCGGCGGCTTTGGCGGCAATCCCTGCCGCCAATAAAATTTTTATCGGTGGCAGCGATGGCGAACTGCCGAGCCTGCTCAATTTATGCTGGCAGCAGTTGCCAGCTGGCGGGGTGTTGGTGGCCAGTGCTGTGACTGAAAATACTAAAATGATTTTGCAGCAATTTTATGCCAATTTACAGGACTGCGCCGAACGGAAAACTTTGCAAGTGGCGGTCAGTCGTGGCGGCGAATTGGCCGGGCAATTACTGTATCGGCCGAATTTGCCGGTGAGTCTTTTTCAGTTTAACAAGCCATTTAATAAAACCGCGCAGGTTGAGGGACAATCGTGAATACAACGATATCATCGCAGGCTATTTTTGTTGGGGTCGGGGTCGGCCCCGGCGATCCTGAGCTGTTAACGTTAAAAGCCTATCGTCTTATTCAACAGGCGGATGTGATCAGTTATATTGCCAATGCAAAGGGCGACTCTCAGGCAAAAAAAATCGCTGCTTTGGCGCTGCAAGATGTCAGTAAAGACCAGTGCCATATACCTGTGGTTATGCCGATGGCCGAAGATCGCTCGGCGGCCAATGAGGCCTATGATCAGGCGGCCAAGGCTATAGCATTGGCATTAACAGCCGGTAAATCGGTGGTATTTTTATGCGAGGGCGACCCGCTATTTTTCGGCTCATTCGCCTATCTGCTAGAGCGTCTTGAAGATGAATTTAGCTGTCAGGTAGTGCCGGGTATTTCCTCGGTACACGCCGCTAGCGCCGCGTTAAAAATTCCTTTGACTATGCTCAAAGAATCCTTTGCTGTGGTCAGTGGCCGTCACTCCGAGCAACAGTTGCGTGAGACTTTAACGGCGCACGATTCAGTGGTTATCATGAAAGCGGGGCGCTCGCGTCAGCGAATTCTGCAGGCGCTAACAGACACTGGCCGCAGTAATGATGCCAATTACTTAGAGTATATTGGTCGCGAACAGCAACATGTTGAAACCGATATGAGCCTCTTGCAAGGCGAGGCAGGTCCCTATTTTTCGTTGTTTGTAGTGACTCGCAGCAAAGCGCGGCGCCGTCTGGATTCACGTTTATGATCCGTATAGTCGCGCTGACCGAGGCCGGTTTAAAATTGGCTGAACATCTGCAAAGCCTGCTAGACAATTCAGCTGTCTGGTTTAAACCCAAGCCCTTTACCGAAAAGGTTCAGGCTGCTTTTCAGCGCGGTGAACGCTTGGTGTTAATCTGCGCCACTGGCATAGCCGTGCGCACCTTAGCGCCGGTATTGGGCTCTAAAAAAACAGATGCCGCGGTACTAGTACTCGACGAGGCAGGAAAATTTGTTATTCCTTTATTGTCGGGTCACCAAGGCGGCGCCAACAACTGGGCCGCACAAGTCGCTACACTGCTCGGCTCGCAAACGGTTATTACTACTGCCAACCCTTATCTGAACCCTGTTTATAGTATTGGTATGGGCTGCGAACGCGACTGCCCCCAGTCTTATTTAGAAGAATTGTTGCAGCAGTGTCTACAGCAGTCGGGTTTAACTATCGACACTATTCACTCTATTAATAGTATCGATATCAAAGCCGATGAAGTCGGTTTAATCGCGCTGGCCAAGGCCCACAACATACGCTTTCAAACCGCCAGTACCAAGCAGCTCCGCAGTGTCGAGCATCTGCTCAACAGCAAGTCAGATTATGTTTATTCTGTGGTCGGCGTTTACGGCGTGGCCGAATCTGCGGCGCTTTATTTTGCAAAAAAGGCAGCGCGAGACACTCATGCTGAAGAGCCTGAGCTGCTGTTGGCTAAACAAAAAAATACTAAGGCTACCTGTGCAATTGCTAGAGCCTACCCAAAACAACCACATTAAAAATTAACGCGAAGACTATTACATGACAACACTTTATTTAGTCAGTTCTGGCCCCGGTGCCGCCGATCTGGTCACCCCCCGCGCTCGTGCGGCAGTCGAAGCCGCCACTGATCTGGTGGCCTATGGGCTTTACTTAGACTTACTCGGCGAGGTGTGCGACGGTAAAACACATCATGATTTACCCCTCGGAGAAGAAATTGGTCGTGCCCGGTTAGCGCTCGACTTAGCCGCTAGTGGCAAGACCACAGCACTAATCTCCAGTGGCGATATCGGTATCTACGCCATGGCCACGCTAGTGTTCGAACTATTGGATCTACAGCTGCAGGGCAAAGAAAACTCGCCCCAGTGGCTGGCTGTCGAGATTGAAGTCGTCCCTGGTGTGTCAGCTATGCAGGCCGGTGCCAGTCGTATCGGCGCTATGCTCGGGCACGATTTCTGTACCATTTCGCTATCAGATTTGCTCACCCCCTGGGAGACCATCGAAAAACGTTTACACGCCTGCGGTATGGGTGACTTTGTAGTCTCTTTTTATAATCCAAAATCAAAAAAGCGCGACTGGCAAATTAATCATGCTCGCGATATTTTACTCCAGTACCGCCCGCCTGAAACACCGGTACTGCTCGGTCGTCAACTTACTCGCGCCGATGAATCGATTACCGTGATTACCTTAGCCGAGCTCGATGCTAAAGACGTGGATATGTTTACCTTAGTTTCTGTCGGCAACAGCGAGTCGCGTCATATCGCCAATGGCCAAAAAGAGTGGGTGTATACCCCGCGCGGGTATTCAAAAAAGCTCTAATGCACTTTTAATTCGGCGCTGGCTTCGCTCGAAGGCCTGCAATTTTGGCGGCCTTGGTCACCAAGAATAAAGGCGATACTGGTTAGCAGAAGCCATGTGTAGCCAAAAATTATTAGTATAAATGTATAAAATATTGAACCATTGGATGACATAACATGACCGTATATTTTGTTGGCGCCGGCCCTGGCGACCCCGAACTGATTACCATTAAAGCGCAAAAAATAATTAACCGCTGCCCGGTTATTCTCTACGCTGGATCACTAGTACCGCGTGAAATTCTAGCCGATGTTGAAGACACCGCAGAAAAAATCATCGATACCGCCAGTCTCGACCTCGATCAAATACTCGAACACATTGAGCAAGCTCATACCGAGGGTAAAGACGTCGCACGGGTGCATTCGGGCGATCCCTCGGTGTACGGTGCCATTGGCGAGCAAATTCGCCGTCTAAAACCCTTGGCTATCGATTTTGAAATTATTCCAGGCGTAACTGCCACTTCGGCTTCAGCGGCCTGGTTGGGTAAAGAGTTAACGCTATCGGGCGTATCGCAAACCGTTATTATGACCCGTTACGAAGGCAAGACACCTTTTCCCGAGCGCGAGCGCCTGCCAGCACTAGCGGCAACCGGTGCCACCTTAGCGATTCACCTAGGCGTAACTCGCATTCATAAAATTGTCGACGAGCTGTTACCGCATTACGGCAAAGACTGCCCCGTAGCCGTGTGTTACCGCACTTCTTGGGCCGATCAAGACCAAGTCATTGGCACTTTAAAAGATATCGTCGCCAAGGTTCGAGAGAAAAAATTCACTCGCACCGCACTCATTTTAGTCGGACATGTTTTGGCTACCGACGAGTTTGATGATTCTTATCTTTACGATGAAGCGCAGGCCCATGTATATCGGCCCAAGGTGAGACCGGCAAAAGCCAGATCAGTCGACCACTCACAAGCGCATCCACCCGTAAAAGCGCCTGAGTAATTCAATAAACCAATAACGTTCAAGGGTAAACATCCTGTCACCGCTCTAGTTCGACAGGTTTTTACTTCTCAAAATCAGCCCTCATCCAACTTTTCCAGAGGCTGGGTGGGGTACTGGTGCACAGTCGGTCCCCTAGGGTTATACGCGGCAACGGTCACTGCGCCGTCAAAAGCACCTCATCTTAATGTTATAGCGCCGTATTCATTTAGTCGCGCATTGATAACCTGGTACATTTACCACGCTCAGCGCTTACACATTTGCCTCTGCGGCTGCAGAGCAAAGGCACTATGCGAGCCTGATAATGCCCGCCGGATAATTGTCAGTCATAACGCAGCACTTATTGCGCTGCGATATCGTATCCATTAGCGCATAGGCCGGTGCCAAGGTGCATTACCCAAACACTTCAGCGTCTCGGTTAAAGCGTGCCATCTATGCCTATTTTTAATGGGCAATATTTATAAGCGCTAAGGTCCTGTTACTGATCGAGACAAAGCATGTCTACAGGGCTCACAATCGTCGAGAGATCAACATCAAGTCGATGTAAATAGCGCTGGGTAGTTGCCACGCTGTCATGCCCCATTAACGTTTGTATCTCGCGAATGTTGCACCCTTGAGCACACAGATGGCTGGCAAAGGTATGCCGAAAATTGTGGCAAGAAATATCCTTGGTGATACCCGATTGCTTGATCGCACGACTAATGGACGCTTGCAGTGTTCTTCTTGGCACAGCCTCCCTGTACAGTCGGCCATCGTTATAAATCTCTTTAAGGTTATGGGCCGAAAATACATACTGATAACGAAATTCGCGTTCAACTGTTTTACGATTGCGCGCCAGCCACGTCGGTATATAGACATAACCCTGTTCATTTTCTAAGTCAAAATTATGCTGACTTAATACCTTTTCATATTGCAGTTGCAGTGACCGATAAAGGCACAATGGCAAAGGTATAACCCGCGATTTACCGCCTTTACCGTGCCTTACCCATATTTCACGAAGATCAAAATCAATATCGCAAATGCGCATATCCAACAGTTCCTGCAGTCGCACACCGGTGGCAATAAAAAAACTAATCGGTAAATGGGCATCTGTGTTACATGCGCTTAGCAGTAAATCGATCTCACGCAGGCTAAGCGGCTGTTTTAGTTTCGACGGTTTTGTCGATTTAGCATGAGTCAGTTTACCCAGCGGTTGCTGTAAGAATTTATTAAAAAAACACCTAAACGACGAAGCCGCTTGGCGCTGGGTACTGTAGTGATTATTTTTAACGAGCACCTGAGCGCTAAGAAACACTTCGCAGTGCTTTTTTTCCATTTTATTGGGGTGAGTATAATTGTGAAATTTAATGAGCTCTTTAACCCAAAAAACATAACTTTGCTCAGTGCGCCAGCTCAGCCCCACACTGCGTAAAAACGCCCGAAACCGATGCAGTAATTTAAGGGGGGGTATAGGTAATACTGGCCGCTCATTACTCACAATACTACCTCTCATTATTGTCTTTGACTGTTTTTATAAACAGTAGTTGTTGGCCGCCAATAGGTCAAATTTTAATCAGTTTGCACCAATAAAAGGCATAATTGTTGTTAAGTGCGAATTAGCATTTAACCTACATCGATTGTCTGAGTGAATTTTTAAGGTATTGATATTAATCGGTTTTTTGGGATGTTAGGTGCAAAGTTTTAAAGTGAGGGGCGCGCAAGACTGCGCCTAACATCGGTACAGGCGTGAAAGAGCTTTAACTAGTAGAGCTAAGGCTGTGATTTCAAATGGCTTTAGCATAAAATGAATAAAATTTTTAAGCGAAGCCACCACAAACATT